>NZ_CAMZMX010000031.1:0-61747 GCF_947311875.1 Pseudomonas sp. PARCl1 | reverse complement strand
TGGTGCGCAAATCGAGCGCCGCCCGCGCGGCGCATCGCGAGCTGCGCTCGCTCCTACGTTTGTTTCGGGCCAGTGAGTTCTGTGGGATTTGTGCGCGTACGTTTTGGTGTATGTCGCAATACCGCGCCATACCAACCAAAGCGTTCGCGCGCACCTGGCCCAAGCATAATTGGCCCGAAAAAAACGTAGGAGCGAGCGCAGCTCGCGATGCGCCGCACGGGCGGCGCGGCCTCCCTAGACCATTCCGGTAAAACTTCAATCTTGAAATTTTTTATTAAGTCAAGATGCACCCTGTTCAAATCCTTCCCAGCGTGCTACAACCTGCTTAAGCAATGATCTAGCTGCTTGATAACGAAGGGAAAAATATGACGAAGTCGGAGCTGATCGAACGTATTGTCACCCATCAAGGGCTGCTCTCGTCCAAGGACGTGGAGTTGGCCATCAAGACCATGCTTGAACAGATGTCACAATGCCTGGCTACCGGCGATCGCATCGAGATCCGCGGTTTTGGCAGCTTCTCGCTGCACTATCGCGCCCCACGCGTAGGTCGTAACCCCAAGACCGGCCAGTCGGTCAGCCTCGAAGGCAAGTTCGTACCGCACTTCAAGCCCGGCAAAGAGTTGCGCGACCGGGTCAACGAAGAAGACGAGGCCGAAGCCTGAGCACTCAAGGAGCAATCTGATGCGTAACCTGAAGCGCGCCCTGGCGGCTATTTTCGTGCTGCTGTTGGCGGCGGTGGTGTTGTTCTTCGTGCTGGAGAACCAGCAGCCCGTTGCGCTGGTGCTGTTCGGCTGGGCTGCGCCCGAACTACCCGTGGCTGTCTTGGTGCTGGCAGCGCTGGTCATCGGGCTGGCTGTCGGCCCGCTACTGGGCGCGTACGGCGTTCAACGCAGCAAGCGCAAGATCAAGGCGTCTGCCCGGCAAGCGGCATTGAGCGGTAACTAAGGAAATTTCCTACGCCTTCCTGGGAATAGTCCGCCTATGCACAGGCTGGCCGCCATGAAGTAATAGCCCACTTCATTTATGGCCAAGTTGAGTGTGCGTAGCATGGAGTTCCCCTGCCTTTTCCATCACGGTGGCACCCGGGGTGTGACTGGGTCCTGCCACCAGTTGCACTTGGCCTCGTGTAGCAGTTTGCTGGTCGACTGTGGGTTGGAACAGGGCACCGATGCGCCGCCTGGTGCAGAGTCCGCGCCGCTCAGCTTTGATATTCAGGGCATTCGCGCGCTAATCGTCACCCACGTACACCTGGACCATGTCGGGCGCATACCTGCGCTGCTGGCTGCAGGTTACCGCGGCCCCATAATCTGCAGCGAGCCATCGGCGCGGCTATTGCCGCTGGTACTGGAGGACGCCTACAGGGTGGGCATCAACCGCGAGTCTGCTCAGGTGGCGCGGTACCTTGAACGGGTCACAAGCCTGATTGTGCCTTTGCCCTTCGAGCAGTGGCATGAAGTGGTGATGGAGCCGGGTTTGCAGTGTCGCATCCGCTTGCAGCGTGCAGGGCACCTGCTTGGGTCGGCATATGTCGAGTGCGACCTGTTGCATGGAAGTATCAACACCCGTTACGTGTTTTCAGGCGACCTGGGCAATGGTGCCAACCCATTGCTGCGCCCGCTTCGGCCCCCAGAGCGGGCAGATGTGCTAGTGCTGGAGAGTACCTACGGTGACCGCCTGCACCCGGTCAAGGGCGGTCGGCAGCAGCAGCTGGAGGCGGCAATTGATCGCGCCTTGGCCGACAAAGGCACCATTCTGATTCCGGCCTTCAGCCTGGGGCGTACGCAAGAGCTGCTGTACGAAATAGAGGATATTCTGCACCGCAAGGCATTGACCGGAGCCCGCGGCGAACCGGGTGACGAAGATCCCGTCAACTGGTCGCAGTTGCCCATCATCCTCGACTCACCCTTGGCCCAGCGTATTACCGGTGCCTACCGCGACCTGCACGAGTTCTGGAACGAAGAGGCGAGGGCGCGGCTGGCGCAAGGGCGTGATCCGCTTGGCTTCAACCAGTTGATCACAGTGGACACCCATGCCAAGCACCAGCAGGTAGTCAATTACCTCAGCAGCACCGTTCGACCGGCCATCGTCATTGCAGGCAATGGCATGTGTTCGGGCGGGCGGATTGTCAATTACCTCAAGGCCATGCTGGGGGATCAGCGGCATGAGGTGATGTTTGTGGGGTATCAGGTGAGGGGGACGCCGGGTGCGGTGATCCAGGCCAGTGCGGGTGCGCAGGGGGACGTGCAGGTTGAGCTTGATGGGGTAATGCATGAGGTGAAGGCGAAGGTGGTCAGCCTAAGCGGTTACTCCGGGCATGCTGACCAGCGGGCGTTGGTGGCATTTGCCATCGGCACGCCGGGGGTGCCTGAGCACATCATTCTGGTGCATGGCGAAGGGCGTGCCAAACGTAGCCTTAAACAGGCGCTCATGTCTGGCCTGGCGCTGCGTGGGTCCGTTGCAGAGGTATCAATCCCGTAAAAACGCTCGATTAGTGAACGTTAAGCCACGGCGTTGTCTGATCGTCATGTCATCAGAGCGCGACGCCCGGCTGTCGAGTATCTGGAACCGGTAGGTTGTAGCGCTGTCACTAGGGCCCCTATACAAGCTACGCAAAAAAATCTCTGTTATTCTACGAGCCTGAGCTTGCGCCTTGGAGCCGATTGGTGGCTAAGCGTCATTTTGCCGGGCGGGTACATTTTATTGCCGCTGCCCTCCCTACGTGGCGGCTGTCAGATTTATAAGACACATGTAGGTTTCCTGAGGTTTTAAACTTCAAGTTGCCGTTAAGGACTCGAATATGGAATTGATCCCGGTAATCCTATCCGGTGGCGTTGGTAGCCGTCTGTGGCCTGTATCGCGTGAGGCTCACCCCAAGCCGTTCATGACCCTGCCAGACGGGCAGAACCTCATTCAGAAAACCTTCCTGCGCGCCGCCGATTTGAACGGTGTGGTTGAAATACTAACCGTAACCAACCGCGAATTGTTGTTCAAAACCGAGGACGAATACCGCACGATCAATAAACATAACCTGAGCCAGGGTTACATACTTGAGCCCTTCGGCCGCAATACCGCGGCTGCCGTTGCAGCTGCTGCGCTGCAGCTACTTCAAACGCATGGTCCACAGGCCAATATGCTGGTACTGGCGGCTGACCATCTGATTCAGAATGAGGCGACCTTCGCCGACGCCGTGAACCGGGCTGTTCAGCTGGCGGGCCAAGGCTGGCTCGTCACATTCGGCATCAAGCCGCAGTACCCTGAAACCGGGTTTGGCTATATCGAAGCTGCCGCCGGCGGCGTGCTCGAAGGTGGCCTCAAGGTTGAGCGTTTCGTTGAAAAGCCTGACGCGCAAACGGCTGAGTCTTATGTTGCCGCAGGCAATTATTTCTGGAATGCGGGCATGTTCTGTTTCCAGGTTGGCACCGTGATCGAGCAATTCAAGGCTCATGCTCCCGATGTGCTCGAAGCTGTGGAGAAAACCCTCGAAGCTTCGCGCCGCTCGACGTCCAAAGGGTACAGCTGCCTGGCGCTGGATGCCGAAAGCTTTGCCAATGTGCCAGACATTTCCATCGACTACGCCCTTATGGAGCGGTCGAGCAAGGTGGCAACCATCCCATGTGATATTGGCTGGAGCGACATCGGCTCGTGGAACGCGGTGAGCGAGCTGACCCCACCGGATGAGCACGGCAACCGCTTTGATGGTGAGGTGATGGCTTATGGCGCAAGCAACAACTACGTGAGCACCGAAGACCGCCTTGCCGCACTGGTGGGCGTACAGGATCTGCTGGTGGTGGATACTCCGGACGCTTTGCTCATTGCCCACAAGGACCACGCTCAGGACGTTAAACACATCGTCAAGCGTTTGAAGAGCGATGGTCATGCCGCCCACTTGTTGCACCAGACCGTTCACCGCCCGTGGGGTACCTACACCACGCTGGAGGATGGTGAGCGCTTCAAGATCAAGCGCATCGTGGTGAAGCCCAAGGCGTCGCTGTCGCTGCAGATGCACCATCACCGCAGCGAGCACTGGATTGTGGTCAGCGGTATGGCCGTGGTAGTCAACGACGATCAGGAGTTGATGCTCAATACCAACGAATCCACTTTCATTCGCGCCGGCCACAAACACCGTTTGCAGAACCCGGGCGTAATTGATCTGGTACTGATCGAAGTTCAAAGCGGCGACTACCTTGGCGAAGACGATATTGTTCGCTTCGAGGACAACTACGGTCGTTGCGACGCCTGAGTCCAGGCTCTCCCGTCGGTCCCGGGCGCCTGACCCTGGCGCGGGGCCGACCCCATTCGGCAAGCTTTCGCCGACCATCCCTTTCTAATGGCGTTCGCTCAAGCGTCGCTGTATACAAGTGAGATGTATGTACCCACCGATCCAGACCCGCTGCTTCAAAGCCTACGATATTCGCGGCCAGGTGCCGAACGACCTCAATGACGACATCGCCTACCGCATAGGCCGTGCCTTGGTTGCAGAACTGGGCGGGCGCAGTTACGTGGTAGGTCGTGACATGCGGCTGGAAAGCCCGGCGCTCTCCCAGGCACTGGTGAATGGGCTGACCGAAGGGGGCGCCAATGTGATTGACATCGGCCTGTGCGGCACGGAGGAAGTTTACTTTGCCACCAGCCATTATCAGGCCGATGGCGGCATCATGGTGACTGCCAGCCATAATCCAAAAGGCTATAACGGTATGAAGCTGGTGCGGGAGCAATCGCGCCCCATCAGTGGTGATACTGGGCTGGATGATATTCGGCGCCGTGTAGAGGCCGGTGACCTTGGCGTCGCAGCCTCTGTGGCAGGCACTGTTCGCTCGGCTTACGATAAAGGCGCTTATATCGACCACCTGTTGACGTACGTTGACCTGGCCAGTCTCAAGCCGCTGAAAGTGCTGGCAGACCCAGGTAACGGCGCCGTAGGCCCGGTGCTGGAGCTACTGAAGGCGCGCCTGCCGCTGGAGCTCACCATCATCAATGGTGAACCTGATGGCAACTTCCCTAACGGCATCCCTAACCCCTTGCTGCCGGAAAACCGTGACCTTACCCGCCAGGCTGTGCTGGATACCCGCGCCGACATGGGTATCGCCTTCGATGGCGACTTTGACCGCTGCTTCTTCTTCGACAACCAGGGGCGTTTCATCGAGGGCTACTACGTAGTAGGCCTGCTGGCCGAGATGCTGCTGGCGAAGCATCCTGGTAGCAAGATCATCCATGACCCACGCTTGACCTGGAACACGATCAAGCAGGTCGAGGAAGCGGGCGGTGTGGCGATTCAGAGTAAGACAGGCCACGCTTTCATCAAGGAGCGAATGCGCGCTGAAGACGCTGTTTACGGCGGCGAGATGAGCGCCCACCACTATTTCCGCGATTTCGCTTATTGCGACAGCGGCAATATCCCTTGGTTGTTGGTGGCTCAGTTGATGAGCGTGACAGGCAAGAGCCTGGGGCAATTGGTGGACGAGCGTATAGCGGCGTTCCCGTGCAGCGGCGAAATCAATTACGAAGTGGCGGATGTCAAAGGCACTATCGAAAAAATACTCGCCCACTTTCTGCCGCAAAACCCCAGCGTTGATCGCACCGATGGCATTAGCGTGGCGTTTCCCGAGTGGCGCTTCAGCCTGCGTGGTTCCAACACCGAGCCGTTGCTGCGGTTGAATGTGGAGAGCCGCGGTGATCAAGCGCTCGTTGATCGTCAGGTTGCGCAAATCGCCGGCCTAATCAGAGGTTAATTATGTTTGGCATGATTCATGGAGTGTGGAGCTATCGCGGCTTCATCCTCTCTTCCATCAAGAACGAATTCGTTTCACGTTTTGCGCGAAGCAAGCTGGGCGGTTTGTGGATGATTATCCACCCCTTGGCCCAGGTCGCCATCTATGCGCTGATTTTATCCAATGTGCTGTCGGCCAAGTTGCCGGGCATCGACAACAAGTACGCCTATGCGCTGTACCTGATGGCCGGCATTCTGGCCTGGAACCTGTTCGCTGAAATCGTCAGCCGGTGCCTTACGCTGTTCATTGAACAGGGCAACATCATGAAGAAGATGCGGTTTCCGCGCATCACGTTGCCGGTCATTGTGGTGGGCTCATGCTTGCTGAACAACGTCTTGTTGTTCGCAGCTGTGATGCTTGTTTTCGCGTTGCTGGGGCACTACCCAACGCTTCAATTACTATGGCTGATACCCCTGGTCATGATCGTTGTTGCGCTTAGCGTAGGGATTGGCCTGGTATTGGGTATTCTCAATGTATTCCTGCGCGATGTTGGCCAAGTTGTGCCAATCGTGCTGCAGGTCTTGTTCTGGTTCACCCCCATTGTCTACATGGTCAATGTAATCCCTGAGCATTTGCGGGTTACCCTCAGTTTCAACCCCATGTACCCAATCGTCACTGCGTATCATGACGTGTTGGTGTTTGCCAAAGCCCCTGACTTGAGCCAGGCAATGGTCATGGTAGGCATTTCGTTCGGGCTGCTGCTGCTTGGCCTGTTCCTGTTCCGTCGCTCCGTGCCCGAAATGGTGGATGTGCTATGAGCCTGTTGAGTGTCAGTGATGTCGGCAAGGCCTACAAAACCTACCGTTCAGAGTGGCAGCGCATTGCCCACTGGTTCTTCCTGCCCTCGAAGGCAACCAGTGAGCATTGGGTGCTGAAGCACATCAACTTCGCGATCGAGCCCGGTGAAGCCATTGGCATCATCGGCCAAAACGGTGCCGGCAAGTCAACACTGCTTAAAATGATCACCGGTACCCTGCAGCCAACCCAGGGCCGGGTACAGGTCAATGGCCGGATTGCGGCGATCCTGGAGTTGGGCATGGGGTTCAACCCAGAGCTGACCGGCCGCCAGAACGTGTATCACGCTGCCGGCTTGATGGGTTTCGATGCTCAGCAGATCAACGGTGCGATCGACGACATCGAAGCCTTCGCCGAAATTGGCGAGTACTTCGATGAGGCCGTACGCACCTATTCCAGTGGTATGCAGATGCGCGTCGCATTTGCTGTGGCCACTGCGTTTCGGCCGGAAATTCTCATTGTGGATGAGGCGCTGTCTGTGGGTGACAGCTACTTCCAGCACAAAAGTTTTGAACGCATCCGTGAATTTCAGCGCCTGGGCACCTCGTTGTTGATCGTTTCTCACGACCGCGGCGCTATCCAGTCGTTGTGCAGCCGGGCACTGCTGCTGGAGAACGGTTCGATCATCAAGGACGGCCCTCCCGAGCAAGTCATGGACTATTACAATGCCCTGATTGCCGAGAAGGAAAACAGCACCGTGCAGGTCAAGCAGTTGGCCGACGGTACCGTACAAACTCAGTCAGGTAGTGGCGAAGCTACTATCGGTACGGTTGCACTTTACGATGCTGACGGAACGCCGGTCGAGTTCGTGGCGGTGGGCGACAAGGTAACGTTGAGTGTGCAAGTTGATGTACATGCGCCCATTCCAGAGCTGGTGGTGGGCTATGTCATCAAGGATCGCTTGGGGCAGCACGTGTTCGGTACCAATACGCATCACCTTGGCAAGGCTCTGAAGGGGCTGACGGTTGGTGAGCAACTGGAATATCGCTTCGATTTCGACATGAATCTCGGGCCTGGCTCTTATTCTGTGGCCATCGCCTTGCACGCCAACGAAGTGCATATCGGTAGCAACTACGAATGGCGAGACCTGGCGCTTGTGTTCAACGTCGTCAACACCTCAAAGCCCCAATTTGTCGGGATGGCATGGGTGCCAACAGCTGTGGAGTGCATCCGGTGAAAAAACCGTTCTATCGCGCGTTCGAGGACCGTTACCGTGGCTCTGCAGCACTGATCACCGAGCGGCTGGAGGTGTACTTGCCGTTCCTTCACCCGCTGCTGGCGCTGGATGACGAACACCGAGCGATCGACTTGGGTTGCGGCCGTGGCGAGTGGCTGGGTGTACTGGCCGGGCAGGGCTTCAATGCCGTTGGTGTCGATCTGGATGACGGCATGCTGGAGCAATGCCGAATCGAGGGTTATGCCGTTGAAAATATCGACGCCGTTGCCAAGCTCAAATCCTTGGCTGACGGTAGCCAGGTACTGGTGTCCGGGTTCCATATTGCCGAACACGTACCCTTCGCGGTTTTGCAAGAGCTTGTAGGGCAGGCGCTTAGAGTACTCAAGCCTGGCGGGCTGCTGATTCTGGAAACCCCTAACGCTGAAAACCTTATGGTGGGGACCAACAGCTTCTATCTTGACCCTAGCCATGAAAAGCCCATTCCCAACCTGTTACTCAGCTTCCTGGCTGAATACGAAGGCTTTGGGCGCAGTAAACTCTTGCGTTTGCAGGAGCTCTCGCCATTACCTGCACCCGACGATATGCGCCTGGTGAATGTGCTGAGCGGCGTAAGCCCGGACTATGCGGTAATCGCCCAGAAAGATGCCCCGCAGTCCACACTTTCGGCCTTTGCCAGCGCATTCGATAACGAATATGGCGTGACCCTGGAGGCCTTGGCTGAACGCTTTGAAGAAAGACTGGCTAATAACTTTCAGCAGCTGGACGAAAGCGTAGCCGGCTGCAGTGAAGTGCTGGCGCAAGTGGGTCTGGACATGGCCGAGCATCAGGCGGCCCATGCAGACTTGAGCCAGGAAGTGGAGCGTTATCGCGCCGAACTGGAGGGCCTCAAGGAAACGGTGCACAGCCTGCACAACCATTTGGGTTATGCCCACCAGCAGCTGGCTGCGGCGGATGAGCGCATGGCGGCAATGCAAGCCTGGATCGAACAACAACAGGCCAAATCCCTGGTTGCCAGGGTTAAACGCACCGCCAGACCACTTGCGGTCAAAGTGATACGGTCGGTATTGGGCAATCAGGCGCTGCGCCATAACGCCAACCAGTTACTGCGCAGGTTCCCTAAATTGCACCGCCAGCTGAAACTGTTCGCGCAAAATCGCGGGCTGATTGGCGGCGGCGCGTTCGCGGCTGCGGGCCCCGGGCACCAGGGGTTCCAGGCAGTGGACTACACCCGCGTCAGCTTCGCGGTTTATCCTAAAGCGCCGTTGTTGCCTGAGGCCTGCTACCTCAAGTGCGAATCTGTCGCACCGGCCTTTGGGGCTGTCCGCATTACAGGGCATATCGAAGGTCATTACAGCCTTGCCATTGTCAACCGCGGGCTGGGTGTGGCGTTGTACGACCTACTGGAAGGCAAGCTCGCGTTCCAGCCTTACCACGGCAAGGCGTACGACAACGTACTCGAAGTACCTGCGTTCCAGCAGCGGCTGACGAATGCCGTAGGCCAGCGCTTTGATGATGCGTTGGAAGGGGAAGTGCTGTCGATCGTTCATCACTACCCCATGATCAAGGACCTGCAAGGGGCCGGCATGCGCCTGGTCATCTTCTTCTGGGAAGAGACTGCGGTACCGCACGACACCATAAGCTTCCTTAACGAAAACTTTGATGGTGTTATCGTGGCGGCCTCTTTCGTGAAGAAAGTACTGCATGATTCCGGCTGTGAAGTGCCGGTGTTCATCTGCCCTGTCGGCGTTGACCACATCATCACCAGTGAAGTGGTACCCATTACCGACATTCGGCCAGCAAGCGGGCAGCGGTTCCGCTTTTTGCATGTATCGTCGATGTTCGAGCGTAAAGGCCCGGACGTGTTGCTTGAAGCTTTTGCCGAGGCGTTTTCCAGCGCGGACAACGTCGAGCTCTACATCAAGACGTTCCCTAACCCGCACAATCGCGTTCACGAAATGATCGCCAAGCTGTCCGCCGAGCGGCAGGACATGCCGGCGATCGTGGTTGACGAAAGCCCCATGGACGACCAAGGCATTATCGCCTTGTACCGCTCCGCCCATACGCTGGTTCTGCCCACCCGTGGCGAAGGTTTCAACCTGCCTGCGGCAGAAGCCCTGGCAATTGGCTTGCCGGTAATAGTCACGGGGTTCGGCGCGCATGTCGATTTCTGCACACTTGGCACCGCCGAGTTGCTGCCATTCCTGTTTGCCAAGTCGGGCAGCCACCTCGGGGCAGCCAACTCTTGCTGGGTTGAGCCAGACAAACATACGTTGGCCCTCAAGATGGGTGAGCTTCGCGGCAAGATTGTCGAAGGCGACCATGCCCTTGAACAGCGCCGGCGGCAGGGCATAGAGCTGGTACGCAGCATCTACACCTGGCAGCAGAGTGCGCAAGCGGTTCTGGCGAGTGCCAACTGGCTCAAGCACGAAATGCCAGCGGCCTCGGCTGGCAAGACTAAGTTGGTGGTGGTGTCGCCGTGGGCTACCAAGTGCGGTATCGCTGAATATACCCAGGCATTGCTGAGCGAGTTCACCGCCGACACCTACGATATCCGCGTTTACTGCGATGAACGCACCACGGATACCACCTCCGAGGTTTATCAGCCCGCCTGGCGGCTGGCCGATGCCAAATCGGTATGCAGAGTGCTGGCCAATGAGGGGTGCGCTGAAGCGGATGTGGTTCTGGTTCAGCATCAGCCGAGCCTTTTCGCCCTGACTGACGAAGTATGCGAGCGTTTGGCGCAGTTGCATGACCAAGGCAAGGTGGTAATGCTTGAGTTGCACTCGACTCAACCGCTGATCACCGACCATCGTCTTTCCGAAAGGGCCGTACGTTCGCTGCACAAACTTGACCGCATTATCGTTCACAAGCCAGAAGACCTGAACAACTTGCTGGTGTTGGGCTTGGCTGCCAACGTGATGATGATGGCGCACGGTGTCATATCGCCGCTCACCGACGTACAGCCTGCAGCTGTTCGCGATGAGCTGGGCATCGCTCAGGATGCCTTGGTCATTGCGTGTTTCGGTTTCATCCTTGCGCATAAAGGTATCGATACGTTGATCGAGACCATTCTGCCGCTGGCGCAGGAAACAGGGCGCAGCGTTCACATGCTCGGCTTGCACTCCATTCTTGATGCGCGCAGCGAACAGACATTGGATGCCTACCGGGCCAGGGCAGTTGAACTGGGCGTGGATGACCGGATCACTTGGGTTACCGACTTCCGGCCCATCAAGGAATGCTTGCGCCTCATGAGCGCTGCGGACTACGTGATCTTCCCGTACAAGGAAACCCAGGAGAGTGCCAGCGGCGCAGTCACCATCGGCATTACTACCCTCAAACCGGTACTGGTAAGCCCGATCCATATCTTTTCAGACATGGCCGAAGCAACGCTGCAAATGGCAGGTAGCCACGCAGCGGATATCGTGGCGTCGATTGCCGAGCTTGAGCGCGACCATGAAAAGGCACAAGCATTGGTAGCCCGACAAGAGCGCTGGATTGAAGACCGCAGTTGGGGTCGGGTTTCCGCCCGTCTGAGCGCTACCGTGCAGGCGCTGTTGTTCGAAACCCAACACCTGGCCCCGGTTGTGGATAAACATCGCCGGCTCAGCCCAGGCATCAGCCCGACAGTACCTAAAAAGTTGTTGGTAGATGTATCTGAGCTTTATTTCCGTGATGCCAAAACCGGTATCCAGCGGGTGGTGAAGCGGGTAATCAGCGAGTTCCAGCGTGGCGAAGGCGTGGATTACCAGGTTATTCCGATTTTCGGTGTTACCGGCAAAGGGTACCGTGTTGCCAGTGGTTATCCAGGTTCCAGTGCTTATGTGGCCAGCCTGAACGAATGCCCTATCGAATACGCGCCGGGGGATGTGTTCCTGGGGCTGGACCTTAGTGCGCATTTGTTCCCGGAGTTTGATAAAGAGCTCGAACGCATGCGCCGCGCGGGCGTCAGTATCCACTTTGTGGTCTACGACCTGATCCCGTTGTTGCACGCGAAATTTGCATACCCTGGTATCGATGGAGCATTCAACAACTGGATGCGTTCTATCAGCCAGTATGCCGACGGCGTTGTAGCGATTTCGGCCGCAGTGGCTGCTGACGTCAAAGTATGGTTGCAGCAGCATGGTGGCGGGCGCGTGATGCCTTCCATCAGCCATTTCCATCTGGGTGCTGATATCGAAGAGGTTCAAGGCCAGGGTGGGGTGACGTTGGAAGATGCCTTCATTGAACAGTTGAAGGCAGTGCCCACGTTCTTGATGGTGGGCACGCTCGAGCCACGCAAAGGGCATGCACAGACATTGGCTGCATTTGATTTGCTATGGGCGCAGGGGGTCGAGGTCAACCTGGTGCTGGTTGGCAAAGAGGGCTGGGCTGTTGAGCAATTGGTGCAGAACCTGCGTGCACACCCACAGCTAGGCAAGCGCCTGTTCTGGCTGCAGGGCTTGAGCGATGCCGACCTGACCGAGCTTTACAGCGCCAGCTGTGCGTTGATTGCCGCGTCGGAGGCCGAAGGCTTCGGCTTGCCGTTGATTGAAGCTGCGCAGCACAAACTGCCCATCATTGCGCGCGATATCCCCGTGTTCCGAGAGGTGGCGGGGGAGTACGCGTATTACTTCCAGGGCGGTGCAGCGCGTGAGCTGGCGCAGGCCGTGAAGCAGTGGTTGGCGCTATTGGAAAAGGGCGCCCAGCCGCTGTCGGATGAAATGCCTTGGCTGCATTGGAGTGAAAGTGCTGCTGAACTCAAGCGCCAGGTATTGGGCGTGGTGCAGAGCACTGAGGTGAAGCACGAGGGGCCTGCTAAAGTGTACTGAGTGCAAACGTTCGGCCACCCATGAACCCTGCAGTACGGCGCGGCCGCACTGCGGGGTTTTTGCTAGTTGGTGAATGCACTTCTAAGGGGCTCGTCTTTCCTGATGGGCGCCAGCGCCCGGGCATGCAGGAATGGTGGGCCCAACCTAAGAGCGGCGCAATTAGCGCACGATCGTCGGGGCTGCAATCCACCCTACGGGCGCCTGAGAGCCCGAATTGGGATATCGCAGAGTGTGGCCTACAACGAAGGGGCAAGATCATATAGTCAGTGGAGCCAATGCTACTCGGCGGCATGTAAGCACCTCCACCGAAAAAGCCTGGTGCCGGTATCTGTCTAGAGAAAAGGCTGCGTTTTCGCAGCCCTTCTCTGTGGCAAACCGTTAATCGAACAGCTCTGCGTCAGCCAGGGCCACCCCGAGCTGATCTTTGCCAGACAAGCTTGGGGTAAAGTCGATAGGCCACTCGATTCCGACTGCCGGGTCATCCCATGCAATACAGCGCTCGCACTGCGGCGAGTAGAAATCGGTGGTCTTGTAGAGGAACTCTGCGGTTTCACTCAAGGTGACGAACCCGTGGGCGAAGCCTGGCGGGATCCACAGCTGGTTCTTGTTCTCCGCTGACAACACCGCACCCACCCATTTACCGAAGGTAGGGGAGGAGCGGCGGATATCTACCGCAACGTCGAAAACCTCACCCTGCACCACACGCACCAGCTTGCCTTGGGCGTGAGGTGCCAGCTGATAATGCAGGCCACGCAGCACGCCTTTAACCGAGCGGGAGTGGTTGTCTTGAACAAAATCAGGCTGCAGGCCAGTTACTTCGCTGAAGACGCGGGCGTTGAAGCTCTCGTAGAAAAAACCTCGTTCATCGCCGAATACCTTCGGGGTAAACAGAACGACTTCCGGGATGCTCATCGCAATGGCTTGCATCAGAATACCTTCTCTTTCAGCAAGTTTTGCAGATACTTGCCGTAACCGTTTTTCAGCATGGGTTGAGCCAGCCGCTCGAGTTGCTCGGCGTCGATCCAGCCAGCGCGGTAGCAAATTTCTTCAGGGCAGGCCACTTTCAAGCCCTGACGGCGCTCCATCGTGGCGATGTATTGGCTTGCTTCGAGCAGGCTGTCGTGCGTACCGGTGTCGAGCCATGCGTAGCCGCGGCCCATGATTTCAACCTGCAACTGCTGCTGTTGCAGGTAGAGATTGTTGAGGTCGGTGATTTCCAGCTCGCCGCGCGCGGAGGGCTTCAGGTCGCGGGCCAGGTCGACGACTTGGTTGTCATAGAAATACAGACCAGTGACGGCATAGCTCGACTTTGGAACAGCCGGCTTTTCTTCCAGAGACAACACACGGCCGCTGTCGTCGAACTCAGCCACGCCGTAGCGCTCTGGGTCGTGCACGTGATAGGCGAATACCGACGCACCGGAATCCCGCTTGTCGGCATTCAGCAGCAGCGCCTGGAAGTCATGGCCGTAGAAGATATTGTCACCCAGTACCAGCGCAGATGGGTCGTTACCAATAAAGTCAGCGCCTATGGTAAACGCCTGCGCCAACCCGTCCGGGCTCGGTTGTACCGCGTAAGACAGGTTCAGGCCCCACTGGCTGCCATTGCCCAGCAACTGTTCGAAGCGCGGGGTGTCTTGCGGGGTAGAAATGACCAGGATGTCCCGGATCCCGGCTAGCAGCAGCGTGCTGAGCGGGTAATAGATCATCGGTTTGTCATAGACCGGCAGCAGCTGCTTCGAAACCGAAAGTGTGGCCGGATGCAAGCGTGTACCCGAACCGCCAGCCAGAATAATTCCTTTACGAGCCATGAGAGTCCCTATTACTGGATTTCGTCCAGCATACGTTGCACGCCTTGCTCCCAAAGCGGCATTTTGAAATTGAACGTTTTTTCCAGCTTGGCCAGCGCCAGGCGCGAGTTGCGCGGACGCGGAGCAGGTACTGGATAAGCTTCGGTGCTGATCGGGGCAACCTTATCAGCCGTCACTTTGAGCGCCACGCCGTTGCGCTGTGCGTGCGCCAAGACGAACTGAGCAAAACCATGCCAGCTGGTTTCACCGGCTGCGGCCAAGTGGTAAACCCCTGCCAGGTGACGGTTGTCTTGCCCGTTGAAGATTTGCCGTAGGATGTGAGCGGTAACGTCGGCGATTAGTTCAGCGCCCGTTGGAGCACCAAACTGGTCTGCCACCACGCTCAAACCTTCACGTTCAGCAGCCAGGCGCAGCATGGTCTTGGCAAAATTATGCCCGCGCGCAGCATACACCCAGCTTGTGCGCAGCACCAAGGCCTTGGCGCCGCTGGCAAGGATGCCACGCTCGCCCTCAAGTTTGGTACGGCCATAGACCGAGAGAGGGCCGGTAGCTGCGGTTTCCTCCCAGGGCTGGTCACCGCTGCCGTCAAATACATAATCGGTGGAATAGTGAACCAACCAGGCACCCAGCGCTGCTGCTTCGCGTGCCAACACGGCGGGGGCTTGCGCATTGATCATTGCGGCTAATGCCTGGTCGCTTTCTGCTTTATCTACTGCTGTGTAGGCAGCAGCGTTGACGATTATGTCGGGCGCCAGTTGACGAACCGTGGCGGCCAAACCATCCACTTGGGACAAATCGCCACACAAGCCTTCAGCCCCTTGGCGGTCCAGCGCGATGAACTCGCCTAGCGGCGCCAGAGCGCGCTGCAGCTCCCAGCCTACTTGACCGTTTTTCCCTAGCAGCAGGATTTTCACGCTTTATTCGCCCCGTATTGCTGTGCCACCCAGTCACGGTAGCTGCCGTCCATGACGCCTTTGACCCATTCCTGATTGGCCAGGTACCAAGCGACTGTCTTGCGAATGCCGGTTTCGAAGGTTTCCGCAGGTTTCCAGCCGAGCTCACGCTCGATCTTGCGGGCATCGATTGCATAACGGCGGTCATGGCCTGGGCGGTCGGTGACATAGGTGATGAGTTCGGCATACTGCTCGACAGCCTTGCCGGTTTTCTGGTTTATCACTTGGCGCGAGGCCGCTGGTGCAAGCTCGTCGAGCAAGCTGCAAAGGGTATGGACGATGTCGATATTGGCTTTTTCGTTCCAGCCGCCAATGTTGTATGTCTCGCCGAACGCACCGGCTTCCAGTACACGACGGATGCCCGAGCAGTGGTCCTCGACATATAGCCAGTCGCGAATTTGCTGGCCGTCGCCATAGACCGGCAGCGCCTTGCCTGCCAGGGCATTGACGATCATCAGCGGTATCAGTTTTTCCGGGAAATGGAACGGTCCATAGTTGTTGGAGCAGTTGGTAGTGAGTACCGGCATGCCGTAGGTATGGAAATATGAACGTACCAGGTGGTCGCTGGCTGCCTTGCTGGCCGAGTACGGACTGTTTGGCGCGTAAGGGGTGGCCTCGGTGAAGGCCGGGTCGTTTGGCCCGAGTGTGCCGTAGACTTCGTCCGTAGAAACGTGAAGGAAGCGGAATGCCTCCTTCTCCGCGCCTTCCAGGCTGTTCCAGTGGGCCCTGGCGGCTTCCAGCAAGCGGAAGGTGCCCATCACGTTGGTCTCGACAAACGCTTCAGGGCCAGTGATCGAGCGATCAACGTGCGATTCGGCGGCGAAATGAACCACGGCGCGTGGGCGATGCTCGGCGAAAAGCTGGGCCAGCAGTGCTGCATCGCAGATATTGCCTTGGACGAATTGGTGCTGTTCGTTACCTGCCAGCGATTGCAGGTTCGCCAGGTTGCCTGCGTAGGTCAGGGCGTCCAGGTTGAGCACGGGCTCCTGGTTGTGCGCACACCATTGCAGAACGAAATTTGAGCCGATGAAGCCGGCTCCGCCTGTTACTAGAATCATAAATTAGCTCTAATTGGACAAAAGGTGTTGTCGTAGACAGATGACGCTGAGAAACTTCGCCACGGCAGCGCGAGGCAGGCAGCTAGCGTTGCGATGAATTAGACCACCCTGATGTCGAAAAATACACTGCTGGGTACTGGTACTGAGCCTGCCGCGCGGCGCCCGCTTGGTAAGGTCGAGTACCTTCGGGCAGCGGACCAGATCTCTCGGTCGGCAGGGCCTGGCTGGGGGCGCCCCGTTTTGTGCAACAAAATGTGTATGAACAACGCAATTTAAGGAGATGGAAATAAGTGCTGACAAGTCATGGAAATCCTATGTTACCGCTGTTCGGGGATTGTAGTCCGGCGGGCATACTAGGGCAGGACTTGGCTCCGTCCACCGGCCGATTTTGCGAATTACGATTTGATATTTTAAATTGTCAGCGTTCCTGAAATGGGATGGAAGGCGATGGCAATTCCTGCATTAGAGCACCCCAACGAGAAAAACAAGAGGCTTGATTTTTTGCAGGTTGACGTCGTTCTCTATGTTTCAGCTGTCTGGCGCTCTTGTATATTCATAGGAAAGTGGAAATGTCTGTTAAGGAAGGCTTGCCGAGCGTTGATGAGCAGGCGGGTTCGCAAGTTAAAAAAAGCGCAGTGACCGCCCTTCAAAAAAAAGGCGGTTCGGCGCGCTTTGTGTTGGATCTAGCTTATTATCGGGAGCGATACCCAGATCTTTCTTCAATGACCGATGAGGCATTGGAGCAGCATTGGCACACGTTCGGTTATCAAGAGGGTCGTTATGCATCGGCTTCCCACGAGAGTGGTGATGCGAAGCTTGTTGCAGAAGCAGTGCTCCATGCCGCTGAAAGTGCAGCTGTGACAGAGTCTGATGTTCCGACAGTTGAACTGGACTTCTATCTGACTTTTTACCCCGACCTCCGGGCTGGCGGCGTTGACACTCAAGCTATTGCCGAAATGCACTTCCATCGCTACGGCCGGGCGGAAGGGCGAATTCCGTCAGTCACAGAATGGGCGAAAAAGCACGGCGTTCCTGAACAACTGATACCGAGTGGATTTAGTCTTTCTGCCGTCATTGAACGGAGCGCCAAGCGCGGTCTCGAGCTTGAGCCACAACGTATTATGGGAATCTTTCTAGGGCAAGATGTTATACCCGTTGATCTCGCCGATACGCCGCAGAAAAGCCAGGCTGTATTTTCCAAGCTGGGTGCCCATTATCTTTCGTCTCACAAGGCTCAACAGGGCCGAATTCTGCTTGAAGCAGCCCTGAGCTTGGGGCCTTGTGCAGATGCATGTGGTCGGCTAGGCGGTAGCTACATGGACGACGGCCATTTCAACATTGCTTTGCAGTATTTCGATGCTGCCGCGCAGCTACCCAACCCGCCGGTCTGGACAGCCTTCAACAGAGCGCACTGCCTGGCCAAGCTGCATCGACTGGATGAAGCGATTCAGGTACTTGCTGATGGGATTGCAGTCAATCCGAACCACCGTCCCCAGCAAGACGAACTCGAACGGCTCGCAGAGCAAAAGTGGCGCGACGTGCATGCGAAGTTAATGACTCGAGTGGATACGCTGGACCGTGAACGCTTGATCAGCGACGCTTACAGTTACGCTACTAAGGTGTATCGCGCTTTTCTTCCGGTCTTCGGCGGCCCGTCGCAAGGCCCATCGGAGGATTTGCCAGCGCTGCCGCCTTTGGTCGATCTGAATACTGACCGTATCTTGATCGTGGGTGATTTCCACGTGGCGCAGTGCGTTCGTTATCGCATTGAGCAAAAAATCGAGCAGTTAGAAGCAGTTGGCAAGCATGTGACCGCAATCAACTGGACTGAGCTCGATAAACATAAGAACGCATTGGCTTTGCACGACGTGGTGATCTTCTATCGAGTACCAGCAGTAATGCAGGTGATCAGGGCGATCGCTCAAGTCAACGCAACTGGCAAACTCAGCCTGTATGAAATCGACGACCTGCTTTTCGTACCCGAGTACCCACCGTCTATCGAAAGCTACGGCGGCTATGTTTCACTGGCCACCCACCGTGAATTAACGCGCGGTATGGCCTTGTTCAATGCTGCCGCGCGACTTTGTCGCCAAGGTATTGCATCAACGGAACCGCTCCGTTTGGAGCTGGCCAAGCTGGTCCGAGAAAATAAATGTTGGCTGCATCGCAACGGCCTGGATAGCCTGAATCGAATTCGCTCCAGCGATAAATCGCACAAAAAGACCATCGACATTTTCTATGGCAGCGGTACGCAGGCACACAACACCGATTTTATCGAGCAAGCGCTGCCTGCGATTCAGCGCGTTCTCAGTGAGATACCCCAAGCTCGATTGGTTGTCGTCGGCTATCTGCGCCTACCGACTGCATTCACTGCTCAATATGCCAAGCAGTTTACTCAGTTGCCCGCGATGGATAGCGTCCAAGGCTACTGGTCGCTGCTCGAGCAAGCAGATATCAATATCGCTGTACTACACGATGACAAAGTCAATGCGTGTAAAAGTGAGCTCAAATGGTTTGAAGCAGGCTGTTTTGGCATTCCGTCTGTCTTGAGCAGCACCGCCAATTATCGGGATGTTGTCAGAGATGGAGAGGACGGCTTCCTAGCTACCACGGTCGAGGAATGGTATTCCGCGCTGAAAAAACTGGCAGGGAGTCAAACGCTTCGGAAGAAGGTAGGCCAAGCTGCCCAGAAGCGGGCCGAAAGCGATTACAGCCTGCACGCGCTAGGTAGTACCTTGGCAGCTACGCTCGATGGTGTTGCAAGCGCCACTCAACAAGCCAAGCCGAAGAAGAAAATTGCGTTGGTCAATGTGTTTTTCCCTCCACAGGCCATCGGTGGTGCGACCCGCGTGGTGGCAGATAACTTCTCAGAATTCAGAAAGTCTTATGCAGATGACTTTGATGTCTGTGTCTTTACAGCTGATGTAGAGTGCAGGCCGCCCCACGAGATGACGGTCTATTCCTACGAGGGCTGCCGAGTCTACCGGTCAACGACTCTCTGGCGTGAACACATGGATTGGCATCCAAAAGATCCGGAGATGTACCGCCTTTTCCAGGAATTTCTTGAGCTTGAGAAGCCCGATCTGATTCACTTTCACTGCGTCCAGCGACTGACTGCGTCGATCGTTGAGGCTGCACGGGATGCAGGAATTCCGTATGTCGTCACGATTCACGATGCCTGGTGGATATCGGATTTCCAATTCTTGGTCGATCATAATTCTAAAGTTTATCCTCATGGACATCCGGATCCTTACCAGCTCATTGACTTACCAACCAATATAAAGTTGGCAGATTCCATTGAGCGCCGACGAGACTTGAAAGAGCTATTACATGGTGCATCAAGGGTGTTGACGGTTTCCAAAGCCTTCGCAGATATTTATCGTAAAAACGATATTCCTCAAATTGAAGTTGTAGCCAATGGGGTCTCTAGCAATGTTTTGTGGGCAGTAAAGGATACCTCTCATACTAAACGAGTGGTTTGCGGTCACATTGGCGGAATGTCGGAGCACAAGGGCTACTATTTGCTCAAGGAAGCGGTGCTCCAATGTCAGCCAGAAAATATTGAGCTTCTGATTGTCGATCACTCCAAAGAAGAAGGATACGAACATCAATCTGTTTGGGGTAAGGTGCCGGTTAGATTTGTCGGTCGAATCGATCAGAAAGGTGTGGTAGGCTTATATGGGAAAATCGATGTATTGTTTGCTCCGTCGATGTGGCCAGAAAGTTTCGGTCTTGTCACGCGGGAAGCCGTCGCTAATGGATGCTGGGTCGTCGCTAGCAACATGGGAGGAATAGGAGAGGACATTATCCCACATAAAAATGGTTATGTTATTGATCCTAGCTTGGAGGCATTGGCAGTTACGTTGAACCATATTAATGGTTCCGTGGCCCAGCATAAGGCTGCATCCCGCAGTGAAGTGAGGAGAACATCTGCTAGCCAAGCTATGGATTTGAAACAAATCTACATGGCCTTAGGCAAAGTTCATACTGTTGGTAGGAAGCATAGATAATGGAAGTGACGAATATTGGTTTATCTTCGGTTGTGATAGAGTTCGCGCGCGCCGAGACTGCCGAGAATGCGATTCTTAGCCAACAGGACCGCGAGGTGCCATTCAAATGGGTAGCTGCCGGTGATACACAGCAAGCCGCGATCGAGATCAATATCAGAGACTTCTCAGTTTATGAGAGTTTACTGCTGACTTCTGATGAATATAAAGTTGAGCTGGCTGATGCTTTTGAAAAGTATAGGTTAAACGAAAATAAACTAGCAGACGAATTTTACGTCACAGGTGCCATTATCAATGCTGCGACTCGAGGCATGGATAATAATGAGTTATTTTTCGTTGCCTATAATGCTCTATCAATAATGCCAATAGGCAACCATTTCTTTGGTGCATTGATTACTCTGATATCCTATAAGTATCTGGAGTCGCCAGATTATCGAGGATGGGTGCTGGAGGTTCTGTTAGATGCCAAAAGTAAGTTTGATGCGTTTGTAGGATATTGTACTCCTAACTTCGCTCGTTGGGGTATTTCCTCGGCTACAGCTTTCGCTCTTGTACTTCTTCTTAATGATCAGGTAGGCAATGCTGAAGATGTGATTGATTCAGCACTTGGGAAATATGATCCTAATCTGAATCAACTAAGTTATTGGAATTACTGCCAATGTCTGATTTTGAAGGCCACTATCCTAGCGCATTCAGGTAAAGTTAAAGAAGCTGGCTGGAAGTATCTCGCGGCTTTTGACTTTTCGAGAAAAGCTATAAATGATATTTTCCATTCTCGTAATGATTGGGTTTTAGGACAGATATCGGACTGCCATGCGCTTTTAAATCTTGGCGAGCTAGCGATGAAGTGTGCGACTAGAAGTTTGGGGAAAATACCTTCCGAGTCTCGATACGCTGACATAAAATATAGCGGAAAGATTAGTTTCGCGCCAGTTTTCACAAGATTTCAAAACTCACTGCCGAGATTCAACAGTAATTTCTTTAACGCATCCGAGAAGTTTTTTAATGCAGTCTAAAACTCTGCCTGAACTTTCCTCCGAGAACGAGTTTTAAGATATATAGCTAGGTTGCTAATGAAACTTATTCCTAGTGCGAATGAGTTTCATTTTGCCTAAGTTCTGAGTAAATGGAATTTGAATCTCCGGCAAATTTTATATATGGGAGAAGCTCGTTTGGCGCAGCTAGCTTATTTTATTTGTGGGTTGGAGGGGTTTAAGCCTTTTTTCTAATTGTGGAAAGAGGAATTATATTAATTGGCTAAGACCTATTAGGTTTCAATATGTATGCTCAATTCCTCGTCGTCGAACAGTAACCCATCCATGGACCCCACCTACCGAGTAGAGGAAGTCGCAGTTACCGTGGAATCTCCGGCGAGCAGTTCTACGGCAGTACCGCTTCATAGTCCGCCACAGATTGCGCGTGGGGGAGTCGCTCCAGCACGTGGCGCAGCCCCGTATAAGGCTCTTGGCCGTTGATCCTCAGTCTCGGCCAAGCTGTAGATCTGGGCACTGACCTTAGCGCTCTCGGGCGTGCCGCTGAACACCCAGGCCCTACGACCGATGACAAACGGCTTGATCGAGCGCTCAGCCAGATTGTGGTCGATTGGCAGATAACCAGCCTCGACGTGACTCACCAACCGGCTCCCCTTACTCGCTAGATAAATCACGGCCTTGTCCAACGCGCTTTGCGGCGTCACTTGGGATTGGGCCCTGTCCAACCAACTTTTCAACTGGGTCTGGACTGGCAGGCGCTACACAACGCTGCTCATCACTAGCGTCTTTCAGTTCGCGCTCGATTCTATACAGTTCGTTGATCATCGTCGGCGCAACATCGGCCCGTCCGGTTTTGCCTTTCGGCTGCACCTTCTGCGCCTCGACAAATTTTAAGCGCTCCATGAACACCACATTCAAAGCGCTTACCTGATCCCCGATGCTGTTCTCCCGATTTCTTTCTGGAGCTCGCCGACCATGATGCGACCCGACGGCAAAGTCGAAAAAGTGTACCTCTACCCAAGCCTGTCGACTTTCGAAAATCGATTGATGGCCTGGCTGCGCTGGTCAAACTCGATATCAAGATGGCGGTGTTTGACCCAGTGCTTTTCGTCTTCCTCAACAAGCCTCGCAATCGCGTGAAAATCCTTTACTAGGGTGTGTCACCAACGCTGGCGTCACCCCGCGATGCTCTATCAAAGATGGGAGTAGGTCTCCCGAAGTCTGCTTGCAGGAACCGGCTTCAAACCACCCTGTGCTGCTGCGTCCAAAATGCGTGGTGGTGAGCGACCGTTGAAAAAGGCGCCAATGAAGGGGTAATGCGGCTCGATCAACGCGACCAGTCCGCTCCACGGTACGACCTGTTCCATCTCGGCCAGGAAACGCTCACGACGGATCTGCTTGCGCTTACCGGCATATTCAAAATCGGAGAAGCTCATCTGACTCATGGGCAAAACTTGTTGGCGTGGATGAACGGAGCGCTATTTCAGCACAGGTCAGGCTGCCTGTGCTGACTTGATCGGTGTTCCCCTAGACCTCTCATTGTCTAGCTGGATCACTAATGACGTTCACCAGCGGCTTACTCGAACCTGAAATGATTTCCTGCTCGATTACTTTAGAAACGCGAATCTGCCTATTACTGTCCCTTCCGCTATCATAAATGACGAAGATCTCACTATCGTCTCCAAAAGCAACAACAGGGTATGAGACCTGTATCGCAGCGTCAGGCTCTATAATTTTTTTAAACTTCCAGGAACGACCTTCGTCTTCCGATAAGCCCACCGTCAAGGTTCGCCGGACGGTATCGTTATTCCAGCAGAGTAGCAGTCGACCAGATGGGGTGCGTCCTAGCCACACTCTGGACGATGAGCTAGGTGCAATGACTTTATAATCTTGCCATGGCGTCCAACTCCGCATCCCATCTTTGCTGACAGAGAACAGCACCTGGGAATTTTTGCCCTGCCACCGTAGAAGAGCTGCCACAGCGCCATCCTTCCGCTCGACAAACTCCGTCTCAAAGAAACCACTATACTGCCCATTGTTATTGGGAGGCAAGCGCGAAACGTGCTTGACTCTCTTCTTCTTCCAATCAAGCTCGTAGATGTGTGGGCCTACATGATCCATATACATAGGCGGCTCCTCAGCAGAGAATCGCCACCCGTCGATAGCCATATACCACCTGTCACCCACTTTGATGGGAACCCTAGGAACTCCATGATATGAAAGTCGAAACGGCTCACTCCAGACAGGATCCTCAGCGTTTGGACTATCGTTCACAATTGCCCATGACCCACCAACACCATCATAATGCTGGTTATTACCAAGGACTCCGTAGAACAACCATAAACGACCATCTGGATCAGTCCAAAGCATTGGGTCGACTATTTGATTTCCGGGATGCTCAGGGGAATATGTGAGGTATCCATACTCCTTGAAACTCTTGTTTTTATCATCCGAGTATGCAAGCACTGCAAAGTTACCAGGTCCCTCGCCGGCAGTTTTATTATCTGCTCGCCATGCAGCCCAATACCTGTTTGGGCCTGAGCGGGATATAGTCGGTGTTGCTTGATATCTTCGCCCAGACAAAATATAATCTGCATCGTTGATATTGCGCTCAATACGCGCAGGCGAATCAACGTATACAACTTTAGGGCGCTGCTCAAAGCTCTCGCTTGACTTCGCAGTCTGATCTATATTTTGCTTGGCTGCAGCTACCGCATATGGGCGGGTATCCTTCATTGCTATTGGCATTACCTTATCTTTACGCGTGACAGTATCTTCCAAATTACTTTGTTTTTTTTCGCTAGCATCTGATGAAAATACTGGGCTTCTTATATTTCCTGGCTTAGCATCTATAATCCAACGGCTAGACCCAGTATCCAGCTGAGCAATCCTACCACCCCCAACGGCGATAGCTGACGTGGCTTCTCCGAGCTTTGGCGCTTCGATCACTGGTAGGCCATCCAACTGCAGTCTCCTTTCTGGTCTGATTCGATCTAAGGCCTATCTACGCATGATCAAGCATAGCTCCGAACGGGGCGGCGGCTAAGTTACATCCAATAGGCTTGGAATATGATCTGAAATCTTGGCAATGGTTCGCCCAAAATAGAGAAGATATGGATGTGGGGGCTCGCCGGCAAGCGCTAGTCGCAAAAACTAGCTTGGTATCGTACCCAATGCGCTGCCTCCATTTGGCTAGCAGGGCACGCACCTTAACCTCTAGACTGTCTTGCGTAGCATACCGGTTGACTGTGTAGGAATGGCTACGTCCAGAGCACTGTGAGGGATCCATCATCCCCACATTCCAGTCTTTCACCTGATTCGCGATGCTGGGACCCGATTTCTTTCTGGAGACGGCCCAGCATGATGCGCCCTACAGCGAGGTGGAAAAGGTTCACCCCCATCCCAAGCCTGTGGATTTTAGGTCCCGAACGGCACGATGATTATCCACGGCAAAACAGAACGGCTGTTTACACCCTCGGACCGCAGGGAAGATTAGTATCCGTTAATACGGAGCTGAAATGTGGTCGATCGCTAACTAAACGGTCAAACCCCCTTGCTCTGACACAGAATTGAACATGCGCGCTATCCGGACTGACAGCGCTTCGAAATCTGTCGTATCTCAGGCCAGGTCTTCCAACGCTTTCGTTGCCCTCGAAAATGCGCTGTCGGCCGTCAACCTAATCGCGGTGGAAAAAATGCTGATGGAAGCTACGGGAGTCTAAAAGGGCCCAAGGCCCAGTCATTTGGGATATCATGTCGAGCTTTGGGCCATTAGCCCGTAAATCTCAAGATTAAAAAACAGCTAGGAGTAGCAAGAATGAGGCGCGGTATTCGTCTGAAAGAATGGGAGCCAGGCCTTAAGCGACAGATGACTCCGCCTGCCAACCTTATTGAGGAATCAGATGGAAGTATTTCGCCACATCCTGTTTCAATAACGGTTTCCCAAGATGGGTTTCTAATAGACCCTGAGCGTCCGGGCGTTTTTGACAAGCGCGTGATAATAATGGGTGATAGTGTTGTGGAATGTTCTTTTGTTAGCGAGGGGAGCAGATTGTCTGATGCTGTTGAAAGAGAGCTGAGAGAGCTTGGTATATCAACGAGAGTTGAGAACGGCGGTCGATCCGGGGCGACTATCCTTCAGCTCTTGATGGCTTTGCAGTCGAAGATTATTCCGATGCGACCAGATAAGATCGTCCTGATGAATGGTATAATCGACTCCGACGCGCTCCAGTTTTCTACTGGCTTGTGGTCAAAAGGGGATTATTTCAACCCTATCGAAGAAGAAAGGACCGGGCATCCAGCACCTAAGCGATTGGATGAAATTGATTTTTCGGCACGATCAAAATTTCTTCGCCTATTTGCTGATACCTGTAAGCTTTTCGGGATTGATCTGGCTATAGCGACACTGCCACTTAGGGGGGCAGATCCTTATCTGCAAAGGTACTTCGCCAAGCACGGATGCAGAGATGTTAGGATTCGGGGCGTTAATGAAAACACTAGGGAATTTTGTGTTGCTAATGGAGTCGATTTGATCGACTTAGATGCGATCATGGATGGGGATTGTCGTTGCTTCTACGATTATTTCCACCTCAACGAGTTTGGAGCCGGTAAGGTTGGTAAAATAATCGCGCGATATCTAGCTGCTAACAAAAGAATGGTTTGAGCTGATTTCTGCAATCACGGACTTTTCAACAACCGCTCACGCATCAGGTTCAGCAACGGCTGTGAGTGTCCGCTGCACTGGATCATCCAGCGGACTAGGGTTTGTCTAGAGAGTTCGATGCCATGCCAGGACCGCACACTTTCAAAACGGTGTGGCGGGAGGCCGTCGAGATACTTGATGATCAGCAGCATGGCCAGCACGCTTGCGCTGGCCATTTGCCTTTCAATCAATTGGTTTGGCTTGTTGGCCGTGACCGGCACGCTTTCGCAGCCAGGGCAACTGTAGACTTTGCGCACGTGTTTGGACTACATCGGTACTATTCGAGCTGCTCGCTGGTTTCCACGCCAATCAGATGCTTGCAGCAATCGCATTCGCAGGTTTGCTCGTGCTCGGGCAAGTCATGAGCGACTTCGACACCTGGCAGGTCAGTCGACGACGGTTTGCGCTTGCCACGGCATTTAGTCGGCGCAATGACTTCTTCATCAGCCTCACCAGCGGCTGTTACCCACTGATTTTCGGGCTCGCTGAGCATTGCCAGTTGCGGTGTGTCTTTGCCAGTGTCCCGCATGCGAGGGCCATAAAGTCATCTATCTTCCAATTATTTAGGGGGCTTTTGAAATGTTATGTTGAATGCGAGTTGCTTATGATTTCGATTGGGTGCCTCTGCTTGGCCTGCTTGTGTGTAACTTGGTTTTATTGGAGGGGAAAGTTTTTCGTATCGCAATTTTAATTGTGCTGCGGGGGTTGGCCGTCACTCAGTTCTATAAGTGATGAAATCGAATTTAGAGATTGTATGTCATTTTTGTCGCACCATTGCTGCCAGTTTTCAACTTCAGACCAGTCGCTCATAAAAACGAAATCAAGCTTCGCTTCGCTAGCGGCTTTATAGTCGTACTTGCTGTCCCCTATGAACAGCGCAGGTTGTACTATGTTAGCGCTCTTTTGTTCCCTTGAAAGAATGTCCTCTTTGATATCGGGACTGCCAAATATACCCCCGTCGAACAGATCAGCCAGCTGTCGCTGCGCAAAAATCTCCCGAAGCTCGGCCTGGTCGCCTCCAGATACAATCATCCAGCGAGATTTTGAAGTCATGTTACGAAGTTCGTTTAGTCCGGGTGCTACATCGCAGCTGAGTAGGCCGCTCCGAACGTGGTCTGCATAACTTAACAGGAGATCGTCTAAAGTGTCGCCTTCAATACGTTCTTCAACAATGTGCTCTAGAAAATATGAGAATTTTTTATAACGGGAAACACCACCATTAGATATATGATAATCAGCAAGGGCTTGAGCCGCGGCCTTGCCATATGGTAGCGCAGCCTGGTAGAAAGCATTGGTCTTTACCTTATTGGAGTCCAGAAGTACTCCGTCGCAGTCAAAAACCAGTGTGGCGTAGTCGGTCGGGATGAATGAACTTTTTTTCATAATTTAACCAAGCCTTTTTCCATCAAGCATTCCGCAATCGTAAAGTCTTCAGGCCAGTCGATATCATGACTAACCAATTTCCCTAATGGATGAAGATAGGGCCTCCGACCTATTCGATCGTCTAGTTCTCTATATATGCTTGCATGAGCGAGGAATACACCGCTGTTCACTTCATGCACTGGAACAAGCGTTTGTGTTCTCGGCCATTTTTCGACGCTTCTGTCGTAATTCATAGCTTCGCCATGTTGCCAGAGGAAGCCATGCAGTAGATTGGTGGTCATCAACGAGTCATACCCTTCGAGCAATTTATCGTTGTGCACCTGCACTATCTCATTGTAATGATTGGCGGTGAGGAACGGCGAGGTAACGTGAGTCCACAAGATATTACCTTGGCCGATCAACTCGAGAGCGTGCGCAACCAACTGGTCAGTGCTAGTCTGGCTGGAAGACAAATCTTCTCTTCGCTTGTGAAGCTTGATCTTGCCATTCTGCAGCGATGAGGCGTAATCAAGGATACTGTCGTCATTGGTGCTGAGTACGATCGCGTCAATTGCGTCGGCTTCAAGCAGTTGATTTAACTTTATCTCGATTAAGCCGAAGTTATGGCCGCCGAAGGGTTTTATATTCTTGTTCGGAATGCGTTCGCTACCTTTGCGGCAGGGCAGAAAACAAGTTGTCTTTTCACGTTTCATTTGAGTGGCCCGTAAATGCTTTGGCTTTCAATATCATATCGGGTAGGCGTAAGGCAGAGCAGTGGGATGCTGGACGGGGTATCTTGATACTGCCTCAAAAGCTTATTGGTATCAGCGTTACGGGGATCTTCCCCTGGATAGCCGTCGAAACCGGCCATCAGGATGCGTTTCGCTTTACCGGAGCTGGCAGCAGCCATGGCATACGCTACTACTAGCGAGGTCGGGATGGTGCAATGGGTATTTTCGAACGTGAAATTGTCGGGTTGTACATTAAGCCCAAAGTCGAGCACGTTTTTATGAGCGAGCGCACCCTGTACGTCCAATGGCAGCATGGAATAGGGAGTAATCAACGGTTGAGGCAGGTTGATGTGTGCCTCGCAGTCGGCCAGCAGGCGGACAGGGTGGCACGCCACTCTGACATCGATCAATTCAGCTGCGATCGAGCTCTGGGTATTCAGGGCCATGACGACCGGTTTATGTTCGCGGATGAAGTGTTCCAGTGCTTGCCGGTGGGCCGCGACCCCTGGACCTGTGCCCAGGAGCAACACGTCTTGCCCTGCAAACAGGGCTTCGGGTGCCCATTGACCAGTCGGGGAGCCACTGTAAAAGTGGCGGGCGGCATCCAGTGTATTTACGCTGAATTTCTTACCGCCTTCATTGCGAAGGTATTCGATCACAGCAAGGATATCTTCCTCGCCAAAGCGGGAGTCACCCAGCATTTCCTGAATATAGGTAGGGTGAATGCCATATTTACCGGCAAGGTAGTAATAGGGGTTGGTACCCCAGCCATACTTGACCTGCATGGGCTTGAAGTGCTCGCGAATAAGCGTCATCAAAGGTATCAGATTGGCAGGCTTCCCGGTGCGTGAAGCGATCTCGATTGCCAGTTCTTCAGTGCGAGCGTTACCTGGGCCTCGGCCCATGCCCGTCACTGTAGAGTCCACCCAGGTAACACCTTCCTTCATTGCGCGTAATGTATTGGACAGTGCCAAGCCCAGATTGTCATGGGTGTGGATCCCCAGCGCTCCTTGCCACTCGCTACGCAGCCATTGGATGATCTGTGCTGCCTCGTCTGGCGACATGCTCCCCATACTGTCCGCGAAATAAAGGACATCCAGGGGATAGTTGTTCGCCAGCCTGGCCAGCGCTTTGATTTCGCTTTCGCTGCAGTTCGCTATCTGCATCAGGTTGAAGCCGACACTGAAGCCCCTTTCTTTGAGCCAGCTCGCTGCAGGTAGCGCTTCCGCAAATTCGTGTACATGGCAAGCAATACGCACCAGATCAACCGGCGATTTATTTGCTGGGTTAGGGAACAGCGATTGTAGGACCTGCTGCCCAGCATTTTTTCCGACCAGCTCGCTGCCGTTAACCATCACCCCGATAGTCATGGATGGCGGGAGATCCAAGGTATTCAGGAAGGCATCCGTGGTGTAGGCGCAGGCGCCGCTGAAACTGGCGTTTTTCAACGAGCGAAGGCCCAGCTCAATTGTTTGAACTCCAGCAGCCTGCATGGCGGTGACGTACTGTGTAATCAGCGCCTCGGAGAAGTTCCAGTTATTGTAGTAACCACCGTCTCGTAATGTGCAATCCAGATGCTTCATGTCTTTTTATCCCTTTAATGATGGGTGATCGTATAGGCTCTTCATGAGTGATCTGGCCGGAAGCTAAGATCATGACTATAGGCCGGTGCTGCTGTCCTTGGGGCGCAATATTCTGATTCCGGAGGCAATGACAGGCCGCCATAGGGACCGGTCAGATAGTCCAGGCTCAACGCAGGATGGTAGTAGGGGTCCCGGTAAGTGACGGACCAGCGTTCTATAAATAAACGCTGCTCTCGCTGAGCACGCGCCATCTTCTCTGGCGAAGCATCTTTACCTCGGCTGGCAGATTCTGCATGGATGAGCTGTGCGAACGGGGTCCAGATATTACGAAGACCACACTTACTAATCCGCAAGCACAAATCGACATCGTTGAAGGCGACGGGAAACGCTTGCTCATCCAAGCCTTTAACCGTTTCGAATATTTGCTTGCGCAGCAGCAGGCACGCCGCAGTAACTGCGCTCTGGCGCCTGGTAAGCTGGTTCATCCCAAGATAGCCAGCGTCGCGTTGTTCCAAAGTGTTCCCCGAATGTGCGGCGAGGCCGTTGACCCCAACCACTACACCCCCATGCTGAACCATTCGGTTGGGCCACAACAACTTGGCTCCCACCGCACCTACGCCGGGCCGCAGAGCCTGTGAAACCATCTCCTTGAGCCAGCCGCTTTCAATGATTTCAATATCGTTGTTAACCAAACCGATCAGCTCGCCTGTTGCTTGGGTTGCGGCGCGGTTGTTGATGGTCGAATAGTTGAAAGGGTAAGGGTGTGCAAGAATCTTCACGCCACGCTGCATGAGTTCGGCGAAATAGGCCAATGTTGCTGGATCAGTGGACTGATTGTCGACCACAATAATCTCCAGCTCCGGGTAGTCTGTATTGTTCAGCAGACCTTCGATGCAGGCGTGCAGCAGTTTGTATTGGTCCCGTGTGGGGACAATCAGGCTGACACGTGGTAGTTTTTCTGGAAGCGGCCATTGCGCCCTGAGGAGGGCTGGATAATCAGGTAGGGCACTAACCTGTGCACCAGGATTGAGTCGTTTGCATAACCAAGCTACCGCATCTTTTCGTTGCTCGGAAGGTAATGCTTGTTCTGGGCTGGAGCAGGCAAGGTTTGAGCGATGATAGAGAACGCGGGGCAAATGTGTAACCGATTTTCCGCATAATTCCGTAGCCAGGACAATACCGGCAATCAGTTCGTCTCGGTTGATGGTCGACGGGTTCTTGTCTGCTTTCAGTAGGGCCAATGCGTCTTGAACAATCTCCGAGGAATATATTGCTCCATCAGAAAAAATGTCTGCGCCGATGAACAAGTCCAGGTCCCAAGCTGGCTTGAACCATGGCTGGCTACGTTGGCCTTGGGGGCCGTCGCGATCACAGTCTGCATAGGCCCAAGCGCTACCATCTTTCAGCAAGTCGTGAAGTTGCACGATGGCATGTGGTGCCAGCCTGTCGCCTGCGCAGAGGGAAATGATGCTGTCGCAACCGGCTGCCAGCAGCTGCTCAATCGCTAGCAGAAGATCAGATGCAGCAGCCTTTTCCAGTACATGGATGCGATCTGTTTCTGTGTCCAGGCTGGCGAGGCTCAGCTGTTCTAGCTGTGTATCACCTTGACTGATCAGCAGCACGCCGGGTTTGGCATCAGTTGACAAAGTCGCGACAGTATTGGGTTTTTGAAAAGTCTCGAACCATTGCGGGTAGTACTGCCAACCCGCGCTTTTTGGCAAGCGCGATGATTGTTCTTTCGCTAACTCCGTCACAATGCCCAGCATGGACGTGTCGTTGTTCAGTTCGAGCTGTTGCAGCAAGCCCTCCAGGCCCTCAGGGCGGCAGCGCAAGCGGACGGGGCTTCCTGACAGCGGCTGACCTAGATCATTGATTACATCTATTACGTGCAGCTTACCATCGGCCAGCTCCCACGGCAGATCGAGCGTGAAGCCATGGTCACTTGTGGCGCGATAAGCAAGGGCCTGATGGTGTGTGCTACAAGCGACTTGAGCAATGACCCTCCCGCTTTCACGGAAAGTGACCTGCACATGGCGATGCGGAGCTTGTGGGTCCCAAGACCACCCACTCACGCGCAGCCCGCCGGTATGCCAAACTTGTGAAGCCACAGCGGCGGCTTCATCGCAGGGACGGCTGGGTAGCTGAATCTCACCCTCAAGCAGGAAGCCAGTATTGGCAACTCGTGCTGTTATCAGGTTGGCAGTTGTGAGCCAGCTATGGCGTAGCTGTACGGTAAAACCATGAAATTGGTCGCCATGCGCAGCAGTAGGTTCATATTGATCTGCCCTGGCCAGCGCTACACTGGCCCCATCAATGAACACTTCGATTACAGGCCGCTGGTCAGGCTGCATGATGTCCATTGCCCAACCTTGCAGCACATCCCCGTACAGGCCGGTGATGGAGCCCTGAAAAGAGCTAGGTATTAGTGGCTGCTGACCGGTCGGCCACTCGTCGAGGACGTTCTGTGTCATCAGGTTTGACTCAGTGAAAAAGGTAATTGGGCGACTGGAATTGCCCCTGCTTCGGCGGCAAGCGCGTGCGGTGGGGAATACAGGGGCAGATCGAACTGGCTGGCCAATACTGGAGCATGCCATTCAGTGGTTGGGCAAGCAGCAAGGCTTACTGCGCCATCGCACCCGGCGGCTTGTGCCGTCTCCGCCTTGCTGAACCCATTTACATCAGGTAAGACGTGCACGGCACCCGTAGCGCACAGGATTTTCAGCCAGGGTGTATCGTTTTTTACCAGCAGCGTGAGAGGTAAATTCTCGCGGGTGATGCGTTTGCCCACGTTGACCCATTGTTCAACGATCTGCGGGTTATCCAGCGTATCGCCGATCAGCAGCCTGCGTGGCGTGCCTTTGGCTGTGGCTGGTTGTGTACTGCGGGGCTCAATGACGATGTTGGCTTGCGGAAATGCTTCGGCAAACGGTTGCTCCCAAGCTTTCCAGGGTAAAAGCACACTGGCTGCAAAGTTGGCAAATCGCTGCCAATCATATGCCTTGTCCCTACCCAGAACATCACAGTCGCGGCGACTGATTTTGTACGGAATACCCAGCAGTGCGGGTAGGTCACAGAGCTGAGTCGGGCACCCCCGGTGATACTCAAACACGATGTCGGTTATTTGCAGGGCGCACAGATCTTTGATCAGTTGGGTAAAGCCCCCAGGCAGATCGTAGTCAAGCTCCAGGGCCAAGGGCTGGAGGGGCGCCCTTAGGGTGACCCGCATGCCATGGATGTCGCGATGCCAAATGAGGCAGAAGGTTGAATCGGGTGCACTCCCGTCATGTACATGCAGGGTAGTGCTATGTAGCAATCGCGACCGCTTGCTTTGATCCTTGCATTCGGCAAGCTGATCAAGTCGAGCACGCTGCAGCGCATTCCGGGCAGGCTTGATCGGGTCGCGCAAGCAAAATGCATTGTAGCGGGCCGAAGCTTCAGGATAGCGAAGGCGCAGAAAGGCGTTGTTCTGGGCTACACGCAGCGTTTTTTCCGCCCCGAAGGAAATCCCGCCTTCATGCGCAACAAAAACATTTGGTGCGCCCATATGGCGCCAGCCGAAGCTTCGAGCGCGCAGGCACCAATCTGTTTCTTCACCATAACCGCGTGCTAAATGAACTTCATCCAGATAGCCGACCTGATCAAGCGCTGCACGTTTTATGTAAAGGCAGAAGCCACAGCCTGTTTCGATCTCGATCGGAGAGGCGTTTACGTGTTGGGCCAACTCATCCAGTTCCGCCTGCTCATGTGCCGTGGGCATTACATGGCTGATTCGGCTCTGTGGGAAGCTCATCAACTCGCCATTGTTAGTGAATGGCGTGACCGAAGCGATGTCTGCACTGCTATGCGCTACGTTTCGCAAGCGGTCGAGCCAGTTGCCGTGAACCCGGGTATCGGCATTCAGCCACACCACATCCTTGCCCGGGCTCAGCGCCATCGCGCGGTTCATCGAGCGAATGAAGCCCATGTTCACAGCATTGTTCACTAATGTGATCTTGCCTTTGCCCGCCAAGACCTTCAGCGCTTTTGCCAACGCTGGAACCGGAGTGGCGTCTTCAATCACGACCAAACGATGAGGCGTGTGGTTAAGCTTTCGGGCTTTGAGCACACTGTCGATGCATTCCAACGTCTCGTGCAACCCGTTGTACACCGGTATCAGCACATCTACGTGTTTCTGCTCATTCTGAATGCTGGGCCGGGGTGGTGGCACAAACGAAGGCATTGCAAACACAGGGCTACCCAGTAGTTGGGTATCGTCGGCGAAGCGGACATGCACGGCGGCCGTCGGACTGGGTACTTTTATTCGCAAGCCGCCATGGGTGGCAGATAGGCCGGCAGCGCTGAGCACCGGGTGGGGTAGGTTGGCCACGGCATCTACCTTCACGCTGCCAGCTTCAATCTTCAATGAGACTGGCGTCTGCAAATCACGTAGATCAATAGCCCAACCTTGCACTTCGCGCTGCTCTTCCAGGTAACGCACCACACCCACTGTGCCGGGTGCGTCATCTTGCTCTGCGAGCAGCTTGAGGACTTGCATCAATTCCTTTGGCGAGTTGATCTCGGGCAGGTGAGCAAGAATCATACGTCGCAGGGTTGCTGGCGCCTCAGACATGCTGCGTGCCTGCCACAGCATCATGCGCAGCGAATTGTCGTTAGGTTTTTTGCGCCACGCGTCGGTCAGGTAACGGGTAGCTAGCTCCGTCTGCCCTTGTGCCAGAAGGCTGCGGCCAACCAGCGCGCTGATATCGGCACGCTCGGGCAACGCTTGAGCGGCATTGGAAAAAAATAAAAAAGCTAATCCAGGGTCTTCCGGCAGGGCCGCAATGCCTTTCCACAACTGTGCTTCCGGTCGATAGTCGGCAATATTCATAGCACGAGCGAGTACGGAAGCGGCTAGGTCCTGCTGATTGGCCTGGCGATAGCGGTGGAACAGCTGCATGAGCGTTTCGGGGACATGCTCAGGTTGTCTGGACATAGGCTTTGCTTTACTACAAAAAATAAAAGAGGGCGACCCGAAAGTCGCCCCTTTTTGCATACGACCCAGCCTTGCGGCTGGGCGTATGCTTCGCTACAGCAGGGCTAGTTACACTTGGCCGTGCAGTACAACGACGTTGTCGTTGTGGGCGACGGCTTCTTCGGAACCGACGATTGCGATAGCAACGTCAGCCTGCGAAGCGCCAGCTTCCAGCTGAGCAGCCCAGTGAGCCTTACCAGCGTCATCAGCAGTACGGTCCAGAGCGGACTGGTACAGCGAATCGATGAAGTCGGAGTTGGCTTTCGAGGCAGCTTCAGCAGAACCAACGATCGCCTGGGCGATGTCGGCACGGCTTGCGCCGTTGAACAGCTGGGATACCCAGTTCTGCAGGCCAGCTTCGTCAGCTTCGCGACCCAGGGCAGCTTCGTACAGGCTTTCAACGAAGGTACCGTTCGACGCGTCCAGTGCCTGAGCTTCGGCCGAAACCGAGATGGCAGCAGCTACGTCCGCCAGGCTACCGCCGTTGGCCAGCAGCTCGGTCCAAACGCTGGAGCCAGCGTCATCGGTAGCGCCGCGACCCAGCAGGGCCTCGTACAGCTCGTTGACGTCAGCAGCGTTGTTAACGCCAGCGAACTCGGACGAATCCAGCAGAGCGTTGGCAACGTCGGTCAGCGAACCACCGTTGTTGACATAGGCAGTGAAGAACTTGGCGCCGGTTTGGTCTACGTCGCGGTCCAGGATGCCTTGGTACAGGCGCAGGGCAGCAGCTTCTGCGTCGTTGTGGGCCAGGGCAACAGTTTCCACTTCTTCACCGTTGACGAAGGTCAGGAACTCGGCGTCGGTGATGGCTGCGGTCTGGTTACCGGTCAGGTTGACATTGAAGTTGTTGCCAACTGCGATGGTGTAGTCATCGCGCGAGCCGTCCAACTGAACAACGTCGTAGCCTTCGCCAGCGTTGACGATGTCAGCGTGGTTGCTGCCGCTCAGGATGATGGTGTCATCGCCGGTACCGGTGGTGACGTTGTTGTTGCCAGCGCCAGCGATAACGGTGTTATTGCCGTTGCCGGTAACGATGGTGTCGTTGCCGTTGCCTGCGTCGATCAGGGTGTTCTGGTCGCCTTTAACGGTGATTACGTCGTCACCGTTGCCGGTGGCTACTACCAGTTCGATAGCCGAGGTATCGACTGCAGCCAGGGCAGCGAAGGCTTGAACGTCGGCAGCAGGAGCGGCAGCTTGGCCTTCCAGGTTCACGACCAGGTTGGCATCGCTCTGCAGGTGGTAAACGCTGGCGCCAGCAGCTTCAGCAGCGGCCAGGTCCAGTACCACGGTGTCGCCCTTAACGCCTTCAACAGTGCCTTGAACGATGCTTGCAGCACCGGAAGCTGGCAGCTTAACGGTAGTGCCGGTAATACCAGCAACCGAAACGGTCTCTGCGTTGTCCAGGTTCAGCAGGCTGTTGATAGCCTCGATGGTGGAGTCGGACAGGTTGGCGCTTTCGGCGGTCAGAGTAGCTTGTACGTCGCTGCTCGATACGGGGTTATCGTATTGCATGGTGTATTCCTGTTACTTCAGGCCAGTTGGCCTGCTGCAATAGTAGTCTGCTCAGTTGCAGAGTTTTCCCACGGAGACTTAAGGCGGGCAGCGTTCATCTTCGTAACGGGGGTCAGGGCGATATGCAGCGCCACCAGCGGCTCGTTGCCGGTGGGGCCATGCATCATCTGATTGGCGACCAGGCGTTGTGGCTCGGCATTTCCGAACACCACAACACCAGTCAATTCGTAGTTTTTGCGCAGTGGGCCGACAAGGCTGAAACCAACACACAGTAGTGGTAGGCCCTGCGCCTTGGCACCGACGAACGTCCCCGTCGACACATTGCGACAAGGGCCTGAGCCAGCCACCATGCAGGTGTAGAGCAAATCTACGCCTACCGGTTTTTCAGCCCATTCGATGGCAAACGATTCAATGAAATCTTCAGTACCGGGTGCACCTACCCAACCCTCATTGGAGGTTACCTCACCCGCCTTTTTCAGGTGGGCGGTAAGCGTGATGGGTAAGGGTTTGGCGCTGGCAGCAATGGCCTGGGCTGGCTCCGCGGTTGCGACAACGGCGTAGGTGCGCATGATGGCCGGCGAGGTGTCTATGCGGTCGATGCGAAGGTCGATTGGGTCGATCACTTCGTCGAACATGTGGTATTCGGTGATCAGAACGGTGGTCACGCCACCTTTGACCCGAGCCACGATGGTATCGCCCAGTTTGGTCAGCATGTTTTTGCTGACGCCCTCGGCGGGGAAGAAGTCTATGGAGCCTTTGCCCAATGGCGCTTGCTGTAGCGCGATGCAGACGGGCTTGTCGGCAGGCGGCTGCGAGGCGTAGCGGAAGATGTACATGCCCGGCTCGAGCAGCGTAACCCGGGAACTGATTTTCAGGCCGTCAAGGGTCTGCGAAGGCATAGACATGGCGTTGTTAAGCTCCTTTTAAGCAAAAACACTGGTAGCTAACTTGCTCAAACCCGTGCGTGCACCAAACGGCCGGTGAAGGCTCCCTGCGAGTGGCGAAGATGCCGTCAGAGGGAAAGGTTGTCAACCAAGAAATCTAAAAAAAATTTCATATTCTTCCGGAACTTAGCGCTACGTTTCACGCTCTCGCTCCCCCTATTGTAGTACCCGACAAAAATAATAGGTGAATATAGCCATGGAAAAACATGAGAAAAATCAGCAACCTACCTGAGGTTGTAGGCGGTTTGCACTGCAGCAGTTTTTTTTTTGACAAGCCCTTGACAAGAGGTATTCATTTGCCAGCCGTTTGTCGCCTGTTGTTGCGTCCTGCAAAAGGCGGGGGAGCACGGCAGGGTTGCTCGGCAAATTTTCACGAATAATCGCGGTTGGTCGGGGAACGAGACGGGTTTGCCGACAATCTGAGAGCCAGACTTGCCTACCCGGGTGTTACACTGCCTGCCGCTTCCGCCTCCTCAGTATGGATACCATGAGTTCACATTCCGAAAATAACCTGCAAGCCGCCCTCAGAGCCTGCAAAAGCAGCTTCCTTTCGGTCGGTTTCTTCAGCTTCTTCGTAAACGCGCTGATGCTGGTTCCCACCTTTTACATGATTCAAGTGTCGGGCCGGGTTGTGCCCTCGGGCAGCGCATCTACCTTATTGATGCTTACCTTGATTCTGACTTTCCTGTTGCTGACTTTGGGGTCGCTGGAGTGGGTGCGGTCGCGGATCATGGTCCGTATCAGCAATCGGTTAGATGTGCTGTTGAGTCGCGACGTTTACCGGGCGAGCTTCAAGCGGGCTCTCAATAGTGGCGGGGCAGATGCTACTGCCCAGTCGTTGAATGATCTCACGGCGTTGCGTCAGTTCTTCACCGGTCCAGGCATTTTCGCTTTTTTCGATGCGCCATGGTTTCCCATTTACACGGCGATAATGTTCTTGTTCCACCCCTGGTTTGGCTGGATGACCTTGGGGTGTGGTGCTGTCTTGACCGTGTTCGCAGTGGTCAACCATCGGGTGACCGGTCAAGCGCTGGCTTCGGCGAACAAGGAGAATGTAGCTTCTAACGTGATAACGTCCAAAACCCTTAGAAATGCCGAAGTGATCGAGTCCATGGGTATGCTCGAGACGCTTATGAGTCGCTGGGCTAAACGCCAGCGCAATGTAATGCTGTTGCAATCGCAGGCAAGCGATAAAGGCGGCGCGATTAGCTCAGTCTCCAAAATGTTCCGGACGTGGTCGCAGTCCGCTATGCTGGCGATCGGGGCCTACCTCGTGATTACTCATGAAATCAATCCCGGCCTTTTGATGGCGGGTTCGCTGTTGCTCGGCCGTGCGTTGTCGCCCATCGATCAGATGATCAACAGCTGGAAGGGATTTGTTGCGGCGAAAGTACAATATGACCGGCTAAGCAAGGTGATGGACGACCTCAAGAAAGAACCAGAGCGCATGCCGCTACCGGCTCCAGAAGGTCACGTTCAGGTCGAAAACCTCATCGTCGCCCCACCAGGCGCCAAAGCCCCGGTGCTCCGCAGCATCAGCTTTGTTACTCCCGCTGGCTCCATCGTTGGCATCGTCGGCCCGAGCGCAGCCGGTAAGTCCACGTTGGTGCGGGCATTGATGGGTATCTGGCCACCACAGCATGGTGTTGTACGCCTTGATGGCGCCGATATCTCCACCTGGGACAAACAAGCCCTCGGCCCGTATGTGGGCTATCTGCCGCAGGACATTGAGCTGTTCGAGGGCAGCATCAGCGAGAACATCGCGCGTTTTGACAAGGTAGACCCGGACAAGGTAGTGCAGGCCGCGCAAACGGCGGGTGTGCATGAAATGATTCTGATGCTGCCAGATGGCTACGACACGGTCATCGGCAGCGACGGGGTAAACCTGTCGGGTGGCCAGCGTCAGCGTATCGGCCTGGCGCGCGCCATTTATGGCAACCCGCGCCTCATCGTGCTCGACGAGCCCAACTCCAATCTTGATGATGTAGGCGAGCGCGCGCTGGGGGTAGCCCTGCAAAAGCTCAAGGAAACTGGCGCGACGGTGTTCATTGTTTCGCACCGTCCCAATATCCTTACACGCCTGGACCGTATCCTGGTCATGGCCGGTGGCACTATTTCGATGTATGGCGAGCGTGACCGCGTTATTGCCGAGCTGGCTGCCCAGCAAGCCAAGCTTCAGCGTGGCGCCCAGGCGGCGGGCGCGGCGGCGCCTGCTAACCCGCCCGCAGCACCCTCTGCGCCCCCGGCAGCTGCACCTGCCCCTACCAGCACCGGTGCTTGAAAGGATTTCTAGATGAGCAGTAAAGCGATCACAGCGTTCGACCACAATTTTGATGACCTGCCCACCTCGGATCGCGGCATCCGCCGCATCGGGTTGACCATCGTCTTTGTCACCTTCGGCATTTTCGGTACCTGGGCGGCTTTCGCCCCCTTGAGCAACGCAGTGCACGGCACTGGCGTGGTCACCGTGCAGAACTACCGCAAGACCGTGCAGCACCTGGAAGGTGGTATCGTCAAAGAGCTGCATGCCCGGGATGGTGACCTGGTGAACAAAGGTGACCCGCTGATAGTGCTGGACGAGTCACAGCTCAGCGCTGAATACGAGTCCACCCGCAACCAGCTTATCGTTGCACGCTATAAAGAGGCACGCCTGCGCGCCGAGCGCGACGGACTGGTGTCGATCCCGGCGGTGACGATGGAGGGCACCGACTCTGGTCGTGCCCAGGAAGCGTTGGCTGGTGAGCAACAAGTGTTCAAGGCGCGCCATGATTCCTTGCAGGGCGAAATTTCTGTCAACCGCGAGCGTATCCAGCAAATGCAACAGCAGATTGCTGGCTTGAACGACATGATTCGCACCAAGACAGGCCTGGAGAAGTCTTATTCCGGTGAAATCAAGCAACTGAAGGAGTTGCTGGCAGAGGGGTTTGTCGACAACCAGCGGTTGCTGGAGCAGGAGCGTAAGCTTGACATGCTCAAGACCGAAGTGGCTGACCACCAGTCCAGCATCACCAAGACCAAGTTGCAGATTGGCGAGACCGAACTGCAAATCGTGCAGTTGAAGAAGAAGTTCGATGCCGATGTTGCCAAGGAGCTTTCCGACGTACAGGCTCAGGTGTTCGACCTGCAGGAAAAGGAAGCAGCGCTTCGCGACCGCCTTTCCCGCGTAGTTATCCGTGCCCCTGAAAGCGGCATGGTGCTGGATATGAAGGTGCACACCATTGGCGGTGTCGTCAGTGCCGCAACGCCGCTATTGGATATTGTGCCAGCGCAGTCCGAGCTTGTAGTTGAAGCCAAAGTAGCCCCGCGGGATATCGACCGGCTGGAATTGGGCAAAACTGCGGACGTCCGCTTCTCGGCTTTCAACCAGGCCACTACGCCGATCATCGAGGGTAAGCTGACGCGCATTTCGGCGGACAGCCTGGTTGATGAGCGCTCGGGCGATCAGTACTACCTGGTGCGCGTTAAAGTCACCGAAGACGGCATGAAGAAACTGGCCGGTCGCAAGCTGCAACCTGGCATGCCGGCCGAAGTCTTGATCAATGCAGGCGACCGCACCATGCTGCAATACCTGCTGAAACCGGCGCGCAACATGTTCGCTGAATCGCTGATTGAGGAATGACCGTGCTGCGTTTGCTACCGGGAGTAATGATGTGCATGGTCGCCTGGCAGGCGGTGGCCGTGGAGGGGAGGGGCGGCGAAGGCGTTGCTCCGAAGGGCGTATCGGCTTCAACTTATGCGTTGGACCTGGCCGGGCTGTACCGGGAGGCGCGCCTGGAAGACCCGCGGGTGCTGGCGGCGTACGCACGGGCGCGCTCTGCGAGTGAGCAGCAGCGTGCCGCGCTGGGTGGATTGTTGCCTCAGGTGTCGGCCAATGCCAACTCCAGCCGCATTCTGCGAAAGAATGAACTCGAGCGCGACATCTACAACACCGAAACCTATTCGCTCAGCTTGACCCAGTATCTTTACAACAAGCCGGCTTGGGAGCGTTACCAGAAGTCCAAGAGTGTCAAGGCCCAGAAAGGGTTTGAGGCGGAGGATACCCTGGCGGAGGCCACGGTCGACCTGGCCAAGCGCTACTTCGTAGCCCTCGCGGCAGACGACGAGTTGGCCTTGGTCCAGGCGGAACGCCGGGCCACCCAGAAAAACCTTGACCGCGTCAGTAGCATGTTCGACCGGCAAATGGCCAAGATTACCGACAAGCTGGATATGCAGGCGCGGGTAGACTTTTTGCTTGCGCAGGAAGTTGAAGCGCGCAACCAGGTGCAGGTCAGCCGCGAGGCGTTGGCCGAGATTGTCGGGCGCCCGATTACCGAGCCGCTTAGCCGGGTTCGTAATGACGTAGCGTTGCAGGCGCCTACCCGGCCCCTGCAGAACTGGGTCACTCAGGCTATTGAAACCAACCCGATGCTCAAGTCGTACCAAAGTGGAGCAGACGCAGCCACAGCGGCGGTGCGCGAAGGCAAGGGTGAGCACTATCCGCAGTTGGGCCTGAGTTTGACTGCGCAGCAGAACGACCAGGGTTTTGACAATACCCAGGCACCGCGCAGTGACAGCTATGTGGCGTCGCTGGGGTTGAAAATCCCAATCTACAGCGGGGGTTCCACTTCAGCTCGGGTGCGTGGGCTGTACGATGATCAGCTGGCAGCCGAGGAGCAGTTGGAGGGCGTGCGCCGCCAGGTGGTCAAGGAAACTACCACTGCCTACCTTACCGCGCAGGCCGCTGTCGAGAAGATCCGCGCCAACCGCAATGCGCTGTCCTCGGCGCAGCAGTCCAGCCTGGCGGCGCAGAAGGCGTTTTCTTTCGGCGTGGTCAACGCCGTCGATGTGTTGACCGCGGTGCAGAACGAATTCAAGGCCCGGCGTGACCTGCTGAAAACCCAGTACGACTTCATCACCAACCTGTTTCTGCTGAACCGCTGGGCAGGCGAGTTGACCGAGGAAAGCGTCAACAACGTAAATGTATGGCTTAGCCCGGTGCCTGAAACCAGTTTGCCGGGTGGTGATGTGGCGCGGGTCAATGCGCGTGGCTGATTGAGCGCTGGGCGGCAGGCGGTGGTCGGCACGGGCCCCGCCTTCCGTTTCAGACCTTTCCTACACGCTAGAGGCTGGAAAGCCTTTGCCCGGGTACTTATCCTTCACGTCATCTACCAGGGCGTTCACCCGCTGCACCCTGCCCAAAGCACCGGTAGGCAAAGTGTAAACGGCACGCTCCGTCGCGCGGTTATTTTGCAAGTCGAGTCCGCCGTCCGACCTATGTATACTTCCGCATTAAAATTTCACACGCGTGGCGGCAATGGCCCGCGTGGTTTTATCAATTACCATGCCCGCACGGCACTACCGGAGTTGGTTAAGTCGCATGAAAGCAATCGTTACTGGGATCACTGGTCAAGACGGCGCCTACCTGGCGGAACTGCTGCTGGAAAAGGGTTACACCGTTTACGGCACCTACCGTCGCACCAGCTCGGTCAACTTCTGGCGCATCGAGGAGTTGGGTATCCATACCAACCCTAACCTGCACCTGGTCGAATACGACCTCACCGACCTGTCGGCCAGCATCCGTTTGCTGCAAACCACCGAGGCCACCGAGGTATACAACCTCGCCGCGCAAAGCTTTGTGGGTGTGTCGTTCGAGCAACCGCTGACCACCGCCGAAATCACCGGCCTGGGCGCGGTCAACCTGCTCGAAGCCATTCGTATCGTTAACCCCAAGGCGCGCTTCTACCAGGCTTCCACCTCGGAAATGTTCGGCAAGGTGCAGGAAATTCCGCAGGTCGAAACCACCCCCTTCTACCCGCGCAGCCCTTACGGTGTGGCCAAGCTCTACGCTCACTGGATGACCATCAACTACCGTGAGTCGTACAACATCTTCGCCACCAGCGGCATCCTGTTCAACCACGAGTCGCCACTGCGTGGCCGTGAGTTCGTGACCCGCAAGATCACCGACTCGGTAGCCAAGATCAAGCTGGGCCTGCTGGACAAGCTGGAGCTGGGTAACCTCGACGCAAAACGTGACTGGGGCTTCGCAAAGGAATACGTAGAGGGCATGTGGCGCATGCTGCAGGCTGCCGAACCGGATACCTTCGTGCTCGCCACCAACCGTACCGAAACCGTACGCGACTTCGTTACCATGGCCTTCAAGGCAGTTGGTATTGAAATCAAGTGGAGCGGCAAAGACGAAGCAGAGCAGGGCAGCTGCGCTGCAACCGGTAAGGTACTGGTTGTCATCAACCCGAAATTCTACCGCCCAGCCGAAGTCGAACTGCTTATCGGCAACCCGGAAAAGGCCAAGAACGTGCTGGGCTGGGAGCCCAAGACCAGCCTCGAAGAGCTGTGCCGCATGATGGTCGAAGCCGACCTGCGTCGTAACGAACAAGGGTTCTCGTTCTGATGCAAATGGCCAGCAAACGCGCACTCATCACAGGTATACACGGGTTCACCGGCCGCTACATGGCGGCAGAACTACGAGCTGCTGGCTATGAAGTTTTCGGCACTGGCAGCCAGCCCCTGCAGGCCCCTGACTACCGTCAGGTCGACCTTGCCGACGGGCCTGGGTTGCGCGCGTTGCTGGCCGAACTGCAGCCGGATGTCATCGTCCATCTGGCTGCCATTGCTTTTGTAGGGCATGGTGCCGCCGACGCGTTCTATCAGGTCAACCTGATAGGTACGCGCAACCTGCTCGAAGCTATTGCGGCCTGCGGCAAAACACCCGAGTGTGTGTTGCTTGCCAGCAGTGCCAATGTTTACGGCAACGTTTCCGAAGGGCTGCTGAACGAGCAGACGCCGCCGGCGCCCGCCAATGATTACGCGGTCAGCAAACTGGCCATGGAATACATGGCCAGGTTGTGGTGCGATCGGCTGCCTATCGTTATCGCGCGGCCCTTCAACTACACCGGTGTTGGGCAGGCAGACAACTTCCTGCTACCCAAGATCGTCTCGCACTTTCGCCGCAAGGCCGAAGTGATCGAGCTTGGCAACCTGGATGTCTGGCGCGACTTCAGTGACGTGCGCGCGGTTGTCCAGGCCTATCGTGGCTTGATCGAAGCACGGCCGGTCGGGCAGGCGATCAATGTCAGTTCTGGTACAACCCATTCGTTGCGCGAAGTGATCGGCAAGTGCTCGGCTATCACTGGGCACCAACTCGAGGTACACGTGAATCCGGCGTTTGTCCGCGCTAACGAGGTCAAAACCCTGTGTGGTGACAACGCAAAGCTGCGGGCCTTGCTACCTGGCTGGGAAACCCCGTCGCTGGATGAAACGCTGGGTTGGATGCTTGCTGATAAATGAAGCTTATCCTTTCTGTAGAGTCGGTGCGCTTTCCGCTTACCGGCATTGGGCGTTATACCTATGAATTAGCCTCGCGGCTGCAGCACGCTGAGGAAATCAGCGAGTTGCGGCTGTTTGCTGGTCGCAAGTTTTTGCCCGAACTGGTTTCACCTTCTGACCAGTCCGACGCTGTGCACGGCCTGAAGCGCTTTGTGCAGAAAAACGCACTGGCTGTGGAAGTGTACCGGCGGTTGATGCCCATTCTGCGCAAGCAAGCGCTGCGCGGGCATGAAGACTTCATCTATCACAGTACCAACTTTTACCTGCCGCCATTTGCAGGTCCGCGGGTGGCGACGTTTCACGATTTGTCGCCGTTCACTTGGGCGCACTGCCATACGCCGCAAATCGCGCGGTATCTGCAAAAGGAGCTTACGCAAAGCCTCAAGCGTGCAGACGCCTTGATTACCGTATCGCATTGCATGCGACAGGAACTGGCAGACTATTTCAATTGGCCGCTGGACCGAATTCACGCGGTCCCCCTGGCCAGTTCGCCACAGTTTCACCCCCGCAGCCCGGGTGCCCTGCGCGAGGCCTTGGCCCGCCATGGCCTCGAACCGGGCGGCTATAGCCTGTTCGTCGGCACCATCGAGCCGCGCAAGAACATCGTCTCGCTACTGGATGCCTACAGTCGTCTTCCGCTCGCCCTGCGCCAACGCTGGCCGTTGATTCTTACCGGTTACCATGGTTGGCGCAGCGAAGCCATTCATGACCGTATCGCCCAGGCGCAGCAGCAGGGGTGGGCACGCTACCTCGGGTTCGTGGCCAGCGCAGACCTGCCTTTGCTGTTCGCCGGCGCGCGCCTGTTCACCTTCCCGTCGCATTACGAAGGGTTTGGCTTGCCGGTGCTCGAAGCCATGAGCTCCGGTGTGCCCGTGGTGTGCTCCAACAGCTCGTCGCTGCCGGAGGTGGCAGGCCCGGCTGCGCTGATGTGCGCACCTGATGATGTTGAAGGGTTGACTGCATTGTCGCAGCAAGGGCTTGAGGACGAAGCCTGGCGTGCAACGGCGGTGCAGCAGGGCCTGTTGCATGCCGGCGGCTTCTCGTGGGAGCGCTGTGCCCAGGCAACGGTCGAGGTTTACAAGTCGGTCAGGGAAAGATGATAAAGGTTCTGCATTTTTTCAAAACGTACTACCCGGACTCCATGGGCGGTATCGAGCAGGTAATCTTCCAGATTGCCGAAGGGACTCAAGCCCACGGCGTTGAACCTGAAGTGCTCTACCTCAGCCCACGGGGCTCAGGGCGTGACGAATGCGTGGCCAACCACCGCACCCATCGGGCCAAGCTGGATTTGCACGTCGCCTCCACGGGCTTCTCGCTGTCGGCAATGAAGGATTTTGCCGAACTCGCCAGGCAGGCAGACATCGTGCATTACCACTTCCCCTGGCCGTACATGGATGTTGTGCACTTCCTGGCCCGGCTGAACAAACCGACCGTGGTCAGCTACCACTCCGATATCGTCAAGCAAAAGTGGCTGCTCAAGCTCTACCAGCCCTTGATGCGGCGGTTCTTTTCCAGCGTTGATCGTATAGTTGCATCTTCGCCGAATTATGCCGCGCATAGCCCGGTGCTGACCCAGTTCAAAGACAAGGTCGCCATAATTCCCTATGGTCTGGACCGGTCCACTTACCCCGCCGCCAGTGCCGAGAAGCTGGCCTATTGGCGGCAACGCCTGGGCGAGCGTTTTTTCCTGTTCGTTGGCGCCTTGCGCTATTACAAGGGCCTGGATTATTTGCTGGAAGCCGCGCGTATCAACGGCTTGCCGGTGGTGATCATGGGGGGCGGCTTCCTTGAGCATCAGCTGAAGCAGCAGGCGGCGGAGGCGGGGTTGCACAATGTCCAGTTCCTGGGCGGGCTGCCGGATGACGACAAGGCGGCGTTGCTTGAACTGTGCTACGCCTTCGCTTTCCCGTCCCACCTGCGTTCGGAGTCGTTCGGCATCTCGCTGCTGGAGGCGGCCATGTATGGCAAACCGCTTATCTCCTGCGAAATGGGATCGGGCACAACGTTCATCAACCTGGCCGACGAGACGGGGCTGGTAGTGCCTCCACGCGATGCCGCAGCGCTGGCGCAAGCCATGCAACGGTTGTGGGACGATCCGGCCATGGCCCAAACCATGGGAGGGCGGGCGTTGCAGCGCTATGAGCAGGTATTCACCGCATCGGCCATGGCGTCTGGCTATGCCGAGCTCTATCGTAGCCTGCTTTAGCTGTTCACCCGCGCAGCCAAGCAGCAAGTCCGGTAGGCCATTGCGGCACCGAAGCGCGTTGCACGGTGGTGGATCGGGCAGTGGTTGCCCCTGGCAATTTCCGTTCAAACCTGCGCCCCGTTGACTCGAGACAGAGCTATATGGAAAAACGCACGATACTCGTTACAGGTGCAAGCGGCTTCATCGGCAGCGCGCTATGCCGTCAGCTGGCCAGTAACGTGGGCTTCGATACCCGAGCCGCACTGCGTGGCAATGGCCAGGCACCCGTTGCGGGTGCACAAGCGGTGCGCATCGCTGACCTCGCCGCCAGCACCGACTGGGCTGCAGCACTGGCCGGTGTCGATACTGTGGTGCATGCCGCTGCCCGGGTGCATGTCATGAAGGAAACTGCCAGCGACAGCCTGGCCGAGTTCCGTCGGGTCAATGTCGAGGGCACGCTCAATCTGGCCCGCCAGGCCGCTGCCGCAGGTGTAAGGCGCTTTATCTTCATCAGCTCGGTCAAGGTCAATGGTGAGCTCAGCCAGCCAGGCAAGCCGCTGCATGCTGATGATGTGCCGGCACCGCGGGATGCCTATGGGCTGTCCAAGCTCGAAGCAGAGCAGGGGTTGCGCCAGCTGGCAGCGACTACCGCGATGCAGGTGGTTGTGATTCGCCCTACGCTGGTCTACGGGCCGGGGGTCAAGGCCAATTTCCATAGCATGATGCGTTGGGTGCAGCGTGGTGTGCCACTGCCATTCGCAAAGGTCGACAACCGTCGCAGCCTGGTGTCGGTGGCCAACCTGGTCGACCTGATCATTACCTGCATTGACCATCCAAACGCCGCCAACCAGACCTTCATGGCCAGTGACGGGGAAGACGCTTCCCTCAGCCAACTGCTGCATGCCCTAGGTCGCGTGCTGGGGCAGCCGGCGCGCTTGCTACCTGTGCCGGTGGGGGTGTTGCATGGCGCAGCGCAGTTGGTGGGGCGGCGGGACCTCGCCCAGCGCCTGCTCGGCTCACTGCAGGTGGATATTGCCAAGAACCGGCAGTTGCTCGGCTGGTACCCTCCCTACACGTTGGAACAAGGACTGAAAATGACCGCTCAATCTTTGCTGGAAGCGCGCCGCCCATGATCTGGCTCGTTTTGGCGGCAGGCGTGGCAGCATGGTGGATGACGGCAGCGCTGCGGCGTTATGCGCTGTCCCGTAGCCTGATGGACATTCCCAATGCACGTAGCTCACACACACTGCCTACCCCGCGCGGCGGCGGCTTGAGCTTTGTGGTGGCTTTTCTGCTGGCAGCACTTTGTATGGCTATTGCAGGGCCTATCGCACCCTCCGTGGTGGTCGGGGTGCTGGGCGCCGGGGGGCTGGTGGCGGTGATCGGTTTCATGGACGACCACGGGCATATCGCTGCGCGCTGGCGCCTGTTGGGCCATTTTGCGGCTGCGGCCTGGGGCCTCGCTTGGCTGGGGGGCATGCCGCCCATCAATGTGTTTGGCTTTACGCTGGCCCCCTTGTGGCTGAGCAGCCTATTCGGCGCGCTGTACCTGGTATGGCTGCTGAACCTCTATAACTTCATGGATGGTATCGACGGCCTCGCCAGTGTCGAGGCCATCTGCGTTTGCGTGGGGGCCAGCCTGTTGTACTGGGTAACCGATCATGCTCATCACGCCTGGCTACCCCTGTTGCTGGCTGCCACGGTGGCCGGCTTCCTGTGCTGGAATTTCCCCCCCGCCCGCATCTTCATGGGTGATGCGGGCAGTGGTTTCCTCGGTATGGTGCTGGGCCTGCTGGCGTTACTGGCAGGTTGGGTAAACCCGCTATTATTCTGGGGGTGGTTAATACTTTTGGGTGTGTTCGTGGTGGATGCCACATTTACCTTGGTTCGGCGTTTGCTGCGCGGCGACAAGGTTCACCAAGCGCATCGCAGCCATGCTTACCAGTACGCGACCCGTCACCACGGCAGCCACCGCACAGTCACCTTGGCCGTGGCGGCCATCAACCTGGGTTGGCTGTTACCCGTGGCTATGGTGGTCGTGGTATTTCAGCTCGATGGTGCACTGGGAACCTTGGTGGCCTACGTACCTCTGATAGTGTTGGCGTTAATCTATAAAGCAGGGGAAAAAGAATAGGATGAGCAAGCTCCCAAGGCATCCAGCAGGTGAACCTACCCTGCGCCTGGCCCCTGAAACGCCGCCGGCAGTCATTCGCAGCCTGTTTGCGCTGAGGCATGCCAGATGAGCGCAGCGAAGAACAGCAGGGTGCGTGAATACCTCGTCAATCTGTCCAGGCGGCAAAAACGCCTGGTGCAAGTGTGCGCCGACGTGGTGTTGATCTGGCTAGCACTGTGGTTGTCGTTCATCGTGCGCCTGGGCATCGACGAGATGTACAACCCTATAGTCGAGCATCGCTGGCTGTTCATGGCTGCACCGGTAGTGGCCATTCCGCTGTTCATTCGCTTTGGCATGTACCGGGCGGTAATGCGTTATTTCGGTAATGACGCCTTGGTCGCCATCATCAAGGCGGTCACCCTGTCATCGCTGATATTGGCCGTGGTTGTGTATTGGTACAGCAACCACCAGGTCCTTGTCCCTCGCTCCATCGTGTTCAACTATTGGTGGTTGAGCATGGTGATCATTGGCGGGTTGCGCCTGGTCATGCGCCAGTATTTCATGGGTGACTGGTTTACCGGCGCCCATCAGATACCGTTCGCCAGCCGCGATGACGGCTTGGTCAAAGTGGCCATCTACGGCGCTGGCACGGCCGGCAACCAGTTGCTTGCAGCACTGCGCATGGGCCGTGTAATGCGTCCGGTGGCGTTCATCGATGACGATGGCGATCTGGCCAATCGGGTTATTTCCGGCTTGCAGGTCTACAAACCGAAGCATCTGCAGCAGATGATCAAGGAAACCGGAGCGCAAGAGATCCTGTTGGCCCTGCCTTCCGTGTCGCGCGCCCGGCGCAAAGAGATACTGGCCCTGCTTGAGCCGTACCCGCTGCATGTGCGCAGTGTGCCGGCCTTTGCCGACCTGGCCAGTGGCCGGGTCAAGGTAGATGACATTCAGGATGTCGACATTGCCGACCTGCTTGGGCGGGACCCAGTGCCAGCCCAGGAAGATCTGCTCGAACGCTGTATTCACAAGCAAACGGTCCTGGTTACCGGGGCAGGGGGCTCCATAGGCTCTGAGCTTTGCCGCCAGATCATCGGGCTCGGGCCTACTACCTTGCTGCTGTTCGATCATAGTGAGTACAACCTGTACGCGATTCTTACCGAACTGGAGCAGCGCATTGCACGCGAATCGCTTTCGGTGAGGCTGTTGCCCATTCTGGGCTCAGTGCGTAATCAGCAACATCTGGCAGATGTGATGGCGACCTGGCGTGTGGCCACTGTCTATCATGCGGCCGCTTACAAGCATGTGCCGATGGTTGAGCACAACATGGCCGAGGGCATTCTGAATAATGTCTATGGCACGCTCTGTACGGCGCAGGCGGCTTTGCAGTCAGGTGTCGCGAACTTTGTGCTCATCTCCACCGACAAGGCAGTACGGCCTACCAATGTAATGGGCGGCACCAAGCGGCTGTCGGAGTTGATTTTACAGGCCCTCAGCCGCGAGACGGCTCCCGTGTTGTACGGTGACAGCAGCAAGGTTGCGCGGGTCAATAAAACCCGCTTCACCATGGTGCGGTTTGGCAACGTACTGGGCTCCTCTGGCTCGGTGATACCGTTGTTTCACAAGCAGATCAAAAGCGGTGGCCCGATTACGGTTACGCACCCAAAAATCACCCGCTATTTCATGACTATCCCCGAAGCTGCCCAATTGGTCGTGCAGGCCGGGGCTATGGGCCAAGGCGGGGACGTCTTCGTTCTTGACATGGGCGAGCCGGTGAAAATCGTGGAGCTGGCCGAAAAAATGATTCACCTGTCGGGCCTTAGCGTGCGTAGTCCAGCGAACCCCAGCGGCGATATCGCAATTGAGTTCACAGGGTTGCGCCCGGGGGAGAAACTGTTTGAAGAGCTGTTGATCGGTGACGACGTTTCTCCTACGGTTCACCCCATGATCATGGTTGCGAATGAAGACTACATAAGCTGGGATCTTTTGCGTGACCGTTTGGGTGTATTGCTCAATGCCGTGGCCGTGGATGACTTTGCTCGTATCCGTCAATTACTGAGGGAATTGGTCAACGGGTACGCGCCATCAGGTGAGATTGTCGACTGGATCTACCAGCAACAACAAAAAAGCTAATTGCTGCTTTTCGGCCTGCGCCGTGCTTTGCTGAAGGGTAACCAGGTCATTCACTCCACCGTTATCGAAACCATGAAGTTGAACCCTTATACCATCGCGGCAGATTGCCGCGTGTCGGTCGCTGAAGCCTACATGCTGGAAAACAAGATCCGTGCCTTGATGGTGGTGGACCCCGGCGGCGCGATTGTCGGTGTTGTTGACACTTTCGACGGCAACCCTAGGTCTTGATACACGGCCGCTTCTGACGCAGAAGCGGCCCAGTTCATCATCGCAGCTTAAGCAATGGTCAACGGCGGGAACGACTTGACCAGATCATCGAGCGCCTTGATTTGCGCGAGGAAGGGTTCCAGCTTGTCCAGTGGCAGGGCGCTGGGGCCGTCACACTTGGCTTGATCAGGGTTAGGGTGGGCTTCGAGGAACAGGCCGGCCAGGCCCACGCCCATTCCCGCACGCGCCAGCTCTACCACCTGCTCACGCCTGCCCCCGGAAGCCGCGCCGGATGGGTCACGGTTTTGCAGGGCATGGGTGACGTCAAAGATGATCGGCAGGTCTTCGCAGGTGCGTTTCATGACGCCGAAGCCAAGCATGTCCACGACCAGGTTGTCGTAGCCCATGCAAGTGCCCCTGTCACACAAGATCAGCTGGTCATTACCCGCTTCCTTGAACTTGTGCACGATGTTCTGCATTTGCGACGGGCTAAGGAATTGCGGCTTTTTGATATTCACTGGCTTGCCGGTTTTGGCAAGGGCGACCACCAGGTCTGTCTGGCGGGCGAGGAAGGCCGGCAGCTGCAGTACATCGACCACTTCCGCGACCGGGGCCGCCTGGTAGATTTCGTGAACGTCGGTGATGATCGGTACGCCGAACTCGGCCTTCACCTTTTCGAAGATCCGCAGCCCTTCCTCCATGCCGGGGCCACGGTAGGAGTGGATCGATGAGCGGTTCGCTTTATCAAAGCTGGCTTTGAACACATACGGGATGCCCAGCTTCTGTGTGACGCGCACGTATTCGGCACAGGCGGTCAGCGCCAGGTCTTCAGACTCGAGAACATTGATGCCGCCGAACAGCACAAAAGGAGCCGAGTTGGAGCATTCGATGGTGGAGTTGATCTTGATCATTTTTTACTCGATAGGCCCAAAGGGCAGCCATTGGGACATGGCAAGTGAATTGTAGTCAGCATGCCCTTGCTAACTGCGGACGGGGGGATTCTACAATCTTTCAGCCGCTCTTTGAGCATGAGCGGATAGGGGAGCTTTTGGCCGGCTCGTATGCATTCACTTTCCGTCGGGGGTATCGCCGCATTTGCCTGCTGTCCAACCGCCGGGTGCGGAAAACCGCACCTCCGGTGGTGTGGACGGGCGACGGGCTTGTCCCGTTACCGCGACCCGATCACTGGGTTTGGATTGCCTGGTGGCAGTGCTTTTAGTGGCGTTTGTTCTTGGCAATTTCGATGTCGTTCATCAGGGCCTTGGCCAGGGCCAGTAGGTAATCCGCTGCGCCCAGCATCTTGTGGTCATCCTCCATGTCGCCTTCGCGTACCAGGTGCTTGCAGTAGCCTAGCAGCACGGAGACATGCTCATACGCATCGTCTACCGGAACGCCGGGCTGCACGCGCAGCAGGTCCAGGGTGGGGTTGCCGGCTTCGAGGAAGGTTTCGATGCCTGCGGTTAGGATGGGGGCTTGGTCGTGGTTTTTCATGGCTGTAGCTCCTGAAAAGTGGAACCGCCACGCGGATCTTTCTCACGGATCAGGGTGGCAGTCGTACACGGGGTGAGAAACCGAGGGAGCTACAAAGCCCGGCCAGACCGTAGTCTGCCCGCGTACGACTGCCATTACAGTCAAGCCAGATAACTCGCGTCGGGTTCTCACACCCGGTCACCAAATCGGCGACCCGGTGAAGTTATCCCTAGGGCATTTCCCCGGCTATTCAGCTGCTTCTGACCGGAGCGTAGGATAGTTCGCTTGTTGTCCAAAGCTGAAGAGGCGGGGAAGCGTTTCAGGAAAGTCTGACATAATTGATTTCGACAGATTGACTGGTCCCATCGGGATCGAAGGCCAGGGCAAGGTCGATGTCTTGTAACGCGGCGTCCCATTCCACCTCCACCGACAACAGTGGCAAGGTCAGGCTTCCGGTTCTTGGGGCATTGTGCGGCGTGCCTTGTGGGAAAACAGCCGGCTAATGGTGGGCAGGCGCTTGCGGAGATTTAGGCATTTGCCCTCACGTCGGTCGGCAGAGCCATGCCTCAGTGAGGACGACGCCTAAGGGGGGGCTGTGAACTCGGTTTGAGGGTCGGCGAGGTTGATAGGCTTGTTGACGGATCTGGTAACCATTCGCTGCCGGGCGTGGGTGTTTTGCTTCCGGGTTAGTCGCTAGGGTTGTTGGCACAGCCGAAGGAAACCGGCTGCTGTAAAAGACCAACCCAAGGAGTGTTCACCATGCGTAACAACGTTCTGTCGTACCTGCTGCTGCCGCTGTTCGCCAGCCTGTCCTTTTCCCTCAGTGCCGCCCCGGCCAATACGGCAGCGGTTGCCGAACCGGTGCCCATAGTCAGCCAGCAGCAGGTGCAGCAGCCGCAACGGCTGGACCTGAACAAGGCCGATGCCCTCACACTACAGAAGGAGCTGAATGGCATTGGCAAGGCCAAGGCCGAGGCTATTGTGGCCTACCGCGAAGCGAATGGGCCGTTTGCCTCGGTGGATGAGTTGCTGGAGATCAAGGGGATAGGCAATGCCCTGCTGGAGCGCAACCGGGATAAGGTGATGGTGGAGTAACTGCAGGAGGGGCAGGGGGCGTGCCAGTCAGTTAAGTAATTTGGGGCCGCTTTGCGACCCTTCGCGGGCACGCCCGCTCCCACAGGGTATCGCACATTTCTTGAGTTCGGCGCCAAACCTGTGGGAGCGGGCGTGCCCGCGAAGGGCTGCAAAGCAGCCCCAGTAACGCTTAACTAACAGGCACTACCCCCCAGCCCTGTTTATAAGTGGCCGTAAAAAACAATCCTCGCGCCCCGGGCAACGGCGGGCCGTCTCAGCGATCCCGCGCATCCTTGGCATCTGCCTCGGCGTTGCGCTCATGCACCTTGCGCAGTTGCTCATCGGTAAGCGGCAGTTTCTTGGCCGTGTCGCGCAACATCATCAACCCGCCGACGATGGAGCCAAGGGCTATGATGAGGATCAGCCAGGCATACCAGGGCATTGTCGTTCTCCTTTGATCGGGCCATGGGCAACGCGTGTGTAAAGTTTGAGCAATTACCCGTTCCGTTGGTTCAATTATAGGTGCCGGCCCGTGCCGGGCCAATTCCGTGACCTGCGGGCCCCAAAGCCCGCGCCACTTCGTTTACAATGCGCGCCGTTTTCGACTTGCCAAGAGACCCTGCCATGTCCGCCTGCCAGACGCCCCTGATCGTCGCCCTGGATTTCCCGACCCGTGATGCCGCCCTGAAGCTGGCTGACCAGCTTGACCCTGCGCTGTGCCGGGTAAAGGTGGGCAAAGAGCTGTTCACCAGCAGCGCTTCGGGCATTGTCGAAACCCTGTGCGCCAAGGGCTTCGAAGTGTTCCTCGACCTCAAGTTCCACGACATCCCCAACACCACGGCCATGGCGGTAAAGGCAGCGGCCGAAATGGGGGTGTGGATGGTCAACGTGCATTGCTCCGGTGGCCTGCGCATGATGGCGGCCTGCCGCGAAGAACTGGCCAAGCGCAGCGGCCCGCAGCCGTTGCTGATTGGCGTGACCGTGCTGACCAGCATGGAACGTGAAGACCTGGCCGACATCGGCCTGGATGTAGACCCGCAAGAGCAGGTATTGCGACTGGCGGCATTGGCGCAGAAAGCGGGCATGGACGGGCTGGTTTGCTCGGCGCTGGAGGCACCGGCCTTGAAGGCGGCGCACCCCGCGCTGCAGTTGGTGACCCCGGGTATTCGCCCAGCGGGTAGCGCGCAGGATGACCAGCGCCGCATCCTCACCCCGCGCCAAGCGCTGGATGCCGGCTCGGATTACCTGGTGATCGGCCGGCCCATCAGCCAAGCGGCAAACCCTGGCCAGGCGCTGTCAGCCGTTGTTGCCGAAATTCGCAACTGAGTGCCGAGCCATCGTTGGGCCAAAGCCTTGCGCGTTAGGCGCTCTGTTCACATGCCTGTGTTACGGTCACATCGAGTAAGCAGCCCGTGAGTTCCCCACTCTTGTCGAGAACGTCAATGTCAGCCGATGTATTAGTCGAATCCCCGGCCCAGCGCTGGGGAAGGAAGGTCAACAGCTATGTTCTCCCTTTGGGTTGGCTGGTCATGCTCACGGGCATGTTCTGGGTGGGGGAACGTTCTCTCTACCACAAGCTGTTCTATATCCTGCTGGCAGTGCCAACCTTGGTGGCGCTGCTGTTGCAGCCGGCAATGCTGAAAAAGCTGGCCGGCAATCCTTTATTCATCGCATTCCTGGTGTTTTGTGCGTACACCATGCTGAGCATTGCATGGTCCGACTCGGCCAACTCCGCAGGGAGCTTGCTGAAAAGGCCGTTGTACATCGCCATGGTGCTGCTATCGGCAGGCATGATCAGCCTGCATGCCCCAGCCCATCTTCAGCAGTGCGTGCGCATCGCTGCAACTCTGGTAGGGATAGCGGCGGCCCTGTACCTCGGCTATTTCCTGCTTTACCAACGGCCAGCGGGTGCCAGCCGGCTGGAAGGTTACGGGGCCCTGTACAACCCTCTACTAACCGCTCATGTGCTGGGCGCTTTCACAGCCGTATGGCTGGCGTACTGGTTCCAGGCAAAACGCGTGCTCGACCCGATGTCGCTGGTGTGGCTGGCGATCTTGGGCGCCACGGTAGTAGCCACAGGTTCACGGACACCTTTGATGGGCCTGGGCGCGGCATTGGCGTGGCTGATTATCGTCGGCGACCGTAAACGCGGTCTGTTGGCGCTGGCTGCAGTGTTGGTCGCGCTGCTGGGCATGGTGGTGGTCTACCCGGAGGCCATCACGCAGCGGGGCTTGTCCTATCGCCCGGCCATTTGGCTGGAGGCGCTGCGCCAGATTGGCGAGCATCCGTGGCTGGGGCATGGTTACGACACGCCCATGACCGTGATTATTCCGGGCCTCGCGCAAACGCTTGCCGACCCCCATAACATCGAGTTGGGCGTGCTGTACGCGGGCGGGGTGGTGGGCCTGGTGCTGTGGATGACGATCTACAGCCTGGCCATGTACTTCTGCTGGAATTATCGCAAGCACCCTGGCGTAACGCTGGCTGCCACCTGGCTGATCTTCGGGTTTGTTTCGGGCCTGACTGAAGGCAGTGCATTCATGTCACGCCCGAAAGAGCATTGGTTTCTGATCTGGATTCCGTTGGCGCTGGTCTACGGGCAGTCACTGATCCATTGGCAGCGCGGCCGCGTTACTTAAGACCAGAGCAACCGCCACAGCCCGCGCAGGGTCTTGCGGTTCCAGTACCTGAGCGGGATTTGCGCAAGCATTTCCCGGCTCAGCGCTTTGTCCCGGTTGGCGTACTTCAATAGCATGGAGTTGCGGAATTTCATGCAAACCTGCTCGTACTGCGGGTGGTCGCTGAACACTGCAAAGGTTCGCAGTACGTTATCAACCATGAAGCGGCCGTTCTTGAAGGTATTGGTAGGGTGGTCACGGTACTGCGCCAGTACTTCACCCAACACGTCGATGTAATAACCGGCCCGAGCAATCGACAACTCGATGTAAACGTCTTCCAGGCGGATATCCGGGTTGAAGCCACCTACCTTTTCCAGGGCCTCACGGCGCAGCATCAAAGTGGCTGCCATGGGCCCTGGCTTGCGGTCGAGGAACAAGTCGTCGAAGTCCAGGCGGCGGAAGGGCAGGTTGCGGTTGCGCTGCTCACGGGCACCCATCACCTTGCCGTCCTGGTCGATGGTTTCGATGTTGGCTGAGCAAATTCCCACCTCGGGCTTGCCCTGCATATACGCCACCTGGGTGGCGATACGGTGCGCAAGCATGATGTCGTCAGAGCCAAAAGGCACTATCAGGTCGCCCTTGGCTTGCGCGATCGCATCGTTGAGGGTGCGTGCCAGGCCCTGGTTGGCCTGCAGGCGTAGGTAGAAACCGTGCTGCTGCTGCAAACGCTTGAGCAATGCGGGGCTGTCGTCCTTGGAACCGTCATCGATCACCAGAAGCTCGATATTCTTGTAGGTCTGGTTGATGACGCTCATGATGCTGGCTTCGATGTAGCGCGCATGGTTGTAAGACGCGATGATCACTGTCACCAACGGATTGTCAGTAACGGCGTGATTCTCAGAACACATTTCAAACCCCTAGCGTTGATCCGTTTTGTCTGACGCTTAGGTGCAGACTGCCTGTTTGCCCAGGCCTGAAGTGATGGTAATCCAATGTCTTGCTCAGGCTTTACCCATTCTAAATGAAGGGGCAACGAAGGGATACGGCAGGTATCGGACAGGCAAGGTCAACCTGTGAATCCGGTACGCCGAAGGGTGCTGCAATTCGCGGCGCCAGCAGGGCCACGGGCGCCTGCTGAGCGTGCGGGAATGAGGGGGGCTGTGCTGCGCAGCCCGGCGTGAAGCCAGGCCGCAACTTCCGGGGGCTGCGCATTCGGGTAGGGTTAAACCTTCAGCACCAACTTGCCGAAATTCTCACCGTTGAACAGCTTCAGCAAGGTCTCTGGGAAGGTCTCCAGCCCCTCCACCACATCTTCCTTGCTTTTCACCTGCCCGTTGGCCAGCCACCCGGCAATTTCCTGTGCGGCCTTGCCGTACTCCTTGGTGTGGTCCATCACCACAAAACCTTCCATGCGCGCGCGGTTCACCAGCAATGCCAGGTAGTTAGCCGGGCCCTTCACCGCTTCCTTGTTGTTGTACTGGCTGATGGCGCCGCAAATCACGATGCGTGCCTTGAAGTTGATGCGCGTCAGCACCGCGTCCAGAATCTCGCCGCCCACGTTGTCGAAGTACACGTCCACGCCTTTCGGGCATTCGCGCTTCAAACCGGCCAGCACGTCTTCGGCCTTGTAGTCGATCACCCCGTCAAAGCCCAGTTCGTCCTTCAGGTACTGGCACTTCTCGGCGCCGCCAGCAATGCCCACCACGCGGCAACCCTTCACTTTGGCAATCTGCCCGACAATGCTGCCCACCGCACCGGCCGCGCCGGAAATCACCACGGTGTCGCCAGCCTTGGGCTGGCCCACTTCCAGCAGGGCGAAGTAGGCGGTCATGCCGGTCATGCCCAGCGCCGACAGGTAGCGTGGCAGCGGCGCCAGGTTGGGGTCGATTTTGTGCAGGCCCTGGGGCTCGCCGGTGAAGTAGTCCTGCACGCCCAGCGCGCCGCTTACATGGTCGCCGGCCTTGAAGTCCGGGTGGTTGGAGGCCACTACCTCGCCCACGCCCAGCGCGCGCATCACCTGGCCCAGGGCCACCGGCGGAATGTAGGACTTGCCTTCGTTCATCCAGCCGCGCATGGCGGGGTCCAGCGACAGGTACAGGTTGCGCACCAGCACCTGGCCTTCGCCGGGTTGCTCGGCAGGTACGGTCTCGTAGCTGAAGTCGTCTCGGCGCACGGCACCCACCGGGCGTTTGGCGAGCAGGAAGCGGCGGTTGGTTTGGCTCATGACGGGGTCCTTGTAGGCAGTGGAGGGAAACAGGGCTTCAATCTACCCTGTTGATGAATACAGGTCCTTAATATCACTGACAAGCATGCCAGCCCAAATGCTCATGTGATGATGCTGCCCCGCCAGACAACGCCTGACTATGCTCTGAACCCCACCATACCGTCACAGGAGCGCGCGATGAGCATGACCTTTTCTGGCCAGGTAGCCCTGGTTACCGGCGCGGCGGCCGGCATTGGCCGGGCAACCGCCCTGGCGTTCGCCCAGCAGGGTTTGAAGGTGGTAGTGGCCGACCGCGACACGGTCGGCGGTGAAGCCACCGTAGCGCTTGTCCAGGCAGCGGGGGGCCAGGCGCTGTTCATTGCCTGCGACGTAACCCGTGACGCATCGGTGCGTCAGTTGCACGACGAGCTGATGGCTGCCTATGGCCGGCTCGACTACGCCTTCAACAACGCCGGTATCGAGATCGAGCAGCATCGCCTGGCCGACGGCAGCGAGGCCGAGTTCGACGCCATCATGGGCGTGAACGTGAAGGGGGTGTGGTTGTGCATGAAGTACCAGCTGCCGTTGCTGCTGGCCCAGGGCGGCGGGGTGATCGTGAATACCGCTTCGGTGGCAGGGCTGGGCGCGGCGCCGAAGATGAGCATCTACAGTGCCAGCAAGCATGCGGTCATCGGCCTGACCAAGTCGGCGGCCATCGAGTACGCCAAGAAGGGCATCCGCGTGAACGCGGTGTGCCCGGCGGTGATCGACACCGACATGTTCCGCCGCGCCTATGAAGCTGACCCGCGCAAGGCTGAATTCGCCGCGGCCATGCACCCGGTCGGGCGCATTGGCAAGGTGGAGGAAATTGCCAGTGCGGTGCTGTACTTGTGCAGCGACGGCGCGGCGTTCACCACTGGCCACTGCCTGACCGTGGACGGTGGGGCGACAGCGATCTGATGAAACCGACTTCAGCGCAGCTAAAAGCGACAAGACATAGCTATTTGACACTATTCTGACGTCAGGCCCTTGTTCAGCAGCAGGCAACGTTGCCAACCTTGGCCTTCGGGTTAACCTCGCAAGCACAAGGGGAATGGGCAATGGGCGCGAGCAAGCATGGTGTGCTGGCCAACCTGGGCATGGCCCGTAAACTGGGGCTGGGCTTTGCCCTGGTGCTGCTGCTGACACTGGCGGTCGCAGCCATTGGTGTTGCGGCGTTATACAGCGTGGGCCAGCGCTTCGACAGCTTGCGCCAGCTGGCCCAGTTCAATACCGACCTGCTGCGCTTGCGCCAGCACGAACAGGCATTTGCCCTGCGTTCCGACCTGAAACAGGCCGAGGCGCTGCGCAGCGGCCTCAAGGGCCTGGCCGAGCGCGCCAGTACCCTGCCGGCGCTGACGGCGGCAGAGTCCGACCTGGCGGCCTACGGCCAGGCATTCGAGGCCTTCGTGCAGGCGGTGCAGGCCAAGGAGCTGGCGCTGGACATGGCCAGCTGGTCGGTGTCCAGCGTGGCCAATAACCTGGATGTGCTGCAGGCCGGCCTGGCCGACGATGGCGTGTACACCCTCAAGCAGTCCCAAGGCCAGCAGGGCGGAGAGTTTCTCGAGCAAGCCGGGCAGGTGGCACAGGTGTCGCGGCTGATGCTGCAGGCCATGGACGAAGCGCGGGTGCGCCTGGAGCAAAGCCGCAAGGGCGAAGAGGGTGTCAGTAAAGAGCGCATTGCCCAAACCGTCGAGGCGGCCAGCCTGGTCGGCCAGCTGCAGGGCGCCATCGCCGATGCCGGTTACCAGAGCGTGCTGGGCGAAGTGGCGGGGCACATCGGCAGCTTCTCGGAAAAGCTCAACGAATACACCGACGAGTTGGCCCGTGAACAAGGGTTGAAGGACCAGTTGCAGGCCAGTGCCGAGCAGGTCACCGGGCGCGTCGACCAGGCCTACCTGGCGCAGGAGCAGGCCCTGCAGGGCGAGCTGCAGCGCAATGCCCTGGCCATTGGCCTGGCCACGGTGCTGGCGCTGTTGGCCGGCGTGCTGGCGGCCTGGTTGATTACCCGCGCTGTGGTTGGCCCGCTCAAGCATGTGATCGCCCGCGCCCAGCGCATTGCTGCGGGCGAGCTGGCGTTCGATGCCCAGGCGCCGCGGCGTGACGAAGTGGGGCAGTTGATGCAGGCCATGCAGCAGATGGCCGCGGGGCTGGCCGGTATTGTCAGTGGCTTGCAGCAGGGCATCGAGCAACTGGCAGGCAGTGCCCAGGCGCTGTCGGCGGTGACCGAACAGACCAACCGTGAGGTGGGCAGCCAGAAAGAGGAAACCGAACAGGTCGCCACCGCCATGCAACAGATGACCGCCACCGTGCACGATGTGGCGCGCAACGCCGAAGAAGCGGCCCAGGCGGCCGAGTCGGCAGACGCCAAGGTCGGCTCGGGCCAGCAGGTGGTGCGCCAGAGCATGCAGCGCATCGAACAACTGGCCGCCGCGGCGGAAACCGCCAGTGCCGGCATCGACAGCCTCAGTGCCGAAATCCATACCATTGGCGATGTGCTGGAAGTGATCAAGAGCGTGGCCGAGCAAACCAACCTGCTGGCGCTGAACGCCGCCATCGAAGCTGCCCGGGCCGGTGAGCAGGGGCGCGGTTTTGCCGTGGTGGCCGATGAGGTGCGGGCGCTGGCCAAGCGTACCCGCCAGTCCACCGAGCAGATCGAGACCCTGGTGGCCAGCTTGCGCGGCAATGCGCAGCAGTCGGTGGCGCAGATCCGCGGCAGTGCCGAACTGGTGCGTATGGCGGTGGCTGACGCGTTGCACACCGAAAGTGCGCTGGGCAGCATTGCCGCGGCAGTGTCGTTGATTCAGCAGATGAACCAGCAGATCGCCGCGGCAGCCGAGCAGCAGAGTTCGGTGGCCGAAGAGATCAGCCGCAGCGTCACACAGATCCGCGGCAGTGCCGACCAGGCGGCCTTGGCCATGCAGGACAATGCCCGGTCAAGTGTGGAGCTGGCGCAGTTGGGCACCGACCTGAAGGGGATGGTGGGGCATTTCAGGTTGTAGCCCAGGGGGGGGCTGGCGATGGCATCAGGGTTGCCAGGTGCTCGCCGTAGCATCTTCAGCGCCTGTGAGATCGAGCGCCGCCCGCGCGGCGCATCGCGAGCTGCGCTCGCTCCTTGTATGTTGTGACTGGCCTGGCGGGAGAAGTTATTCTCGTCAGGCTGAAGAAGCA
>NZ_CAMZMX010000030.1:0-62663 GCF_947311875.1 Pseudomonas sp. PARCl1 | reverse complement strand
CACCACCGATGTAGTTACCGTAGCGGTTCTTGAAGGAAACCTTCGCGCCTTCGGTACCGGGATGTGCGTAACGCATGGTGTGTCTCCTGGCTATTGTGTTTGTTAGGGAGTTGGAAAGCGTAGAGCAAAGGTTGGGCCAGCGTGGGCGGCACCCGTAAAATCAATGGCTTGGGCGGGTGTGGCGGGCACTTGGCAGCCAGCCTGTGCCGGTTGCGGTACGCCTGGGGGTGACATTTTGTGCCGTTCACGACACGTCACCCGTGGGTGCATTGCAATGCCTTCGCCGGTGGAGGATGCTGGTGGCACGCTCTATCTGCGGAGAACTACAACAATGCAGAGCAATCACTTCAGCCGCCATGCCCGGCAGGTCCACACTGTGGCCCATGGTGGTGCTGGCGAGGGCGTCAGCGACCCCTCCATTGCCCGCTCCTGGCTGCGTTGCCTGGAGGACTACCACCTCGACCCAACGGTGATCGAGGCGCCGGTGGTGCTCGAGCACGGGCGCTTGCTGGAAAGCCGCGAGCGCTTGCGCCAGGTGCTGCAGATCGCCGACCACGAAATGAACAGCCTGCACCAGCAGCTCTCCGGGGCCGGCCATGCGGTGTTGCTGACCGATGCCCGCGGGGTGATCCTCAATTGCGTCAGCGCGGCCAGCGAGCGGCGCAGCTTCGAGCATGCCGGGCTGTGGCTGGGCGCCGACTGGAGCGAGGCGCGTGAAGGCACCAATGGGATCGGCACCTGCCTGGTCGAGCGCCAGGCGCTGACCATCCACCAGAACGAGCACTTCCGCGGCCGCCACACCGGGCTGACGTGCTCGGCCAGCCCGGTGTTCGACCCCCATGGCGAGTTGCTGGCGGTGCTCGACGTATCCTCGGCACGCCCCGACGTTTCACGGCAAAGCCAGTTCCATACCATGGCCTTGGTCAACCTGTCGGCCAAGATGATCGAAAGCTGCTACTTCCTGCGCCATTTCGAGCAGCAGTGGCTGCTGCGTTTTCACCTGCAGGCGGAGTCGGTTGGCCTGTTCAGCGAGGGCCTGCTGGCCTTCGACGGTGATGGCCGGATCTGCGCGGCCAACCAGAGCGCCCTGAACCTGCTGGGCAGCGTACGCAGTGGTGTGCTGGGCCAGCCGTTGGAGCGGTTTTTTGCCTGCAGCCACGATGAGCTGTTCGGCCGCGCCACGCCCGGGGGCAGCACGGCCTGGCCGCTGCGCACCCTGGACGGCCGCCAGGTGTTCGCCAGCCTGCGCGGGCAGGCGCGCGCGGCTGTATGGTCGGTGCCCGTGGCCCAGCCGCGGCCTACGCGTTCTGCAGAGCCGCTGGTATGCCTGCTCGACCCGGCGTTGCAGAATGATTTCCGCCGCAGTGTGCGGGTGTTCGAGCGCGATGTGCCACTGCTGCTGCGCGGCGAGACCGGCTGCGGCAAAGAGGCCTTTGCCCAGGCCGTGCACCAGGCCAGTGAGCGCCGCAGCCAACCCTTCGTGGCCATCAACTGTGCCTCGATCCCTGAAAGCCTGATCGAGAGCGAGCTGTTCGGCTACCGCGGTGGCAGCTTCACCGGTGCGCGCAAGGAGGGCATGCGCGGCAAGCTGTTGCAAGCCGATGGTGGCACCTTGCTGTTGGACGAGATCGGTGACATGCCGCTGGCCCTGCAGACACGCCTGCTGCGCGTGCTGGAGGAGCGTCAGGTAGTGCCGATCGGCGGCGAGCCACAGGCAGTGGACGTGCGCATCGTCAGCGCCACCCACCGTGACCTGCTGCAGCGGGTCGAGCAGGGCAGTTTCCGTGAAGACCTGTATTACCGCCTCAACGGCCTGGAAGTGGCATTGCCGGCCGTACGCGAGCGCAGTGACAAGGCGCAGTTGCTGGACTTCCTGCTGCGCCAGGAGGCGCAGGGCCAATTGATCGACATCGAACCGAGGGCGCGCCAGGCGCTGCTGGACTTCGCCTGGCCGGGCAACGTGCGGCAGATGCGCAACGTGCTGCGTACCCTGGTGGCGCTTTGCGAAGGTGCCCGCATCACTTTCCCGGATCTCCCTGCCATTGTGCGCAGCCACACCGGGTCTGTGGGAGCGGGCGCGCCCGCGAAGCCGTCTGCCCAGTCGACACAAGGCGAGGGCGTTGCCCCGGTTCGCGGGCTCGCCCGCTCCCACAGGTCCGACAATGGACCAGGTGAGGGTATCGAGGTGTTGCAGGACGCAGAACGGCAAGCGCTCATTGAGGTGCTGCAGGCAAAACACTGGCACCTCACCCGTGTCGCCGAACACTTGGGCATCAGCCGCAATACCTTGTATCGAAAACTGCGCAAACACGGCATCACCCGGGGCGACTGAGCGAAACAGCGGGTGCGATTTGTCGCGCCCTGGGCTACCCTGCCTCGATGTTTTGCGAGGTCGACCATGCATATTCACATTCTCGGTATTTGCGGCACTTTCATGGGCTCGCTGGCAGTGCTGGCCAAGGAGCTTGGCCATCGCGTGACCGGTTCGGACGCCAACGTCTACCCGCCGATGAGCACGCAGCTCGAAGCCCAGGGCATCGAGCTGACCCAAGGCTACGACCCGGCTCAACTGGAGCCGGCACCCGACCTGGTGGTGATCGGCAACGCCATGTCGCGCGGCAACCCGGCGGTTGAGTACGTGCTGAACAAGGGCCTGCCTTATGTTTCCGGCCCGCAGTGGCTGGCCGACCACGTGCTGCAAGGCCGTTGGGTGCTGGCCGTTGCCGGTACCCACGGCAAGACCACCACCAGCAGCATGCTGGCCTGGGTGCTGGAGCACGCCGGCATGAGCCCGGGCTTCCTGATTGGCGGTGTACCGCAGAACTTCTCGGTGTCGGCCCGCCTGGGGGCTACGCCGTTCTTCGTGGTCGAAGCCGACGAGTACGACAGTGCCTTCTTCGACAAGCGTTCAAAGTTCGTGCACTACCACCCGCGCACTGCGATCCTCAACAACCTTGAGTTCGATCACGCAGACATTTTCCCGGACCTGGCCTCGATCGAGCGGCAGTTCCACCACCTGGTGCGCACCATCCCCAGCGAAGGCCTGGTCATCCACCCGACCACCGAACAAGCGCTGGAGCGGGTCATCGGCATGGGCTGCTGGACGCCGGTACACACCACGGGTGAAGGTGGCCAGTGGCAGGCCCGCCTGCTCAGCGCCGATGGCTCGCGTTTCGAAGTGCTGTTCGAGGGCCAGGCGCAAGGCGTGGTGGACTGGGCGCTGACCGGTCAGCACAACGTCGCCAACGCCCTGGCTACCCTGGCAGCCGCCCGCCATGTAGGCGTGGTGCCGGCCATGGGCATCGAGGGCCTCTGCGCCTTCAAGAGCGTCAAGCGGCGCATGGAGAAGGTTGCCGAAGTGCAGGGCGTGACGATCTACGATGACTTCGCTCACCATCCTACTGCCATCGCTACTACCCTCGACGGCCTGCGCAAGCGCGTTGGCGAGGCGCCGGTGATCGCGGTAATCGAACCGCGCTCCAACTCGATGAAGTTGGGTGCACACCGCGATGGCCTGCCAGAAAGCGTCAACGACGCCGACCAAGTGATTTGGTACGCGCCGGCCAACCTGGGCTGGGACCTCGCTGCTACTGCTGCGCAGTGCAAGGTACCGAGTGTGGTTGCCGACAGCCTCGAAGCGATCATCGAACGCATCAAGGGCCAGGCCCGCCCGGGCACCCACGTGGTGATCATGAGCAACGGCGGCTTCGGCGGCCTGCATGGCAAGCTGGCCGAGGCGCTGAAGTGAACGGGCCGGAACGCGTTACCCTGGCCATGACGGGCGCTTCAGGCGCCCAGTACGGCCTGCGCCTGCTCGATTGCCTGGTGCGCGAGGACCGCGAGGTGCATTTTCTGATCTCCAAGGCGGCGCAACTGGTAATGGCCACCGAGACCGATGTGCTGCTGCCGGCCAAGCCCCAGGCGATGCAGGCCTTTCTCACCGAATACACCGGTGCTGCCGATGGGCAGATCCGCGTGTATGGCAAGGAAGACTGGATGTCCCCAGTGGCCTCGGGCTCGGGCGCGCCAGCAGCGATGGTGGTGGTGCCGTGTTCCACCGGCACCTTGTCGGCGATTGCCACCGGGGCCTGCAACAACCTGATCGAGCGCGCAGCCGACGTGACCCTCAAGGAGCGCCGCCAGTTGATTCTGGTGCCCCGCGAAGCGCCATTCTCCACCATTCACCTGGAGAACATGCTCAAGTTGTCGCAGATGGGCGCGGTGATTCTGCCGGCGGCGCCGGGCTTCTATCACCAGCCGCAAACCATCGACGACCTGGTCGACTTCGTCGTGGCGCGTGTTCTCAACCTGCTGAACATTCCCCAGGACATGCTGCCGCGTTGGGGCGAGCACCACTTCGGGGTGGATGATTGAAACGGGCGCTGGCCGGCTTGCTGGCGCTGGGGTTGCTCAGTGGTTGTGCCACGGTGCGCACGCTGGATGCCAACAAGCCGGGGGCGCCGGTGGTGTATGCCGGTACGCGTCTGGATCTGTATGTGATCAACGGTGGTTGCTGCCCGCAGGATCGGTTTGGGGCTCAAGCCCCGAGCTATCCGGGGCTGGACCTGCCAGGGAGCATGCTGCTTGATACCCTGTTGCTGCCGTTGTCCTTGCTGACTGCTGCCGGTGTAGGCTTCCAGGCCACAGGGGGGCTGTGAGGGGTTGCACGCTCCCACAGGTACCGTGCAATGCTTGCGGCTTACTTCTTGCCCAGCTTGCGCAGTTCATCCGACTCCACGATCCGCACCCCGTCTTCTTCCTCAAGGGCCAGGCGCCATAGCGCACGGGCCAGGGTGCAGGCCTCGATCCCTCGGTATTTGCCCGGAATCAGCCGGGACAACGGTGAAACCAACTGCTCTGCCAGCCGCGGCTTGATGCGCTCGCCCAGCAGCAGAGACGGCCGCACGATGGTCAGTTGCGGCCAATCCTGCGCTTTGAGCGCCTCTTCCATCTCGCCCTTCACCCGATTGTAGAAAATCGATGATTTCGGGTCGGCGCCCAAGGCACTGACCACCAGCAAATGCCGTGCGCCCATTTCCCGGGCCCGTTTGCTGAACGCCACCACCATGTCCAGGTCCACCGCGCGGAACGCCGACTCGGAGCCGGCCTGTTTGAGGGTGGTGCCCAGGCAGCAATAGGCAACGTCGACCCTGCCGGCCAGCTGCGGCAGGAACACTGCCGGGTCACCCACCGGGTTTTCCAGGTGCGGATGTTCGGCCAACGGCCGGCGGGTCGGGGCCAGCACGCGGGTGATGGTGGGCTCGTTGAGCAGGCGGTCGAGCAGGTGTTCACCGGTGAGGCCGGTGGCACCGGCAAGCAGGACATGCTGAGGCGTCAAGTACATGATGTCTCTCCCTTGTTACACCCAAGTCTAGTGGTTGCCCGGGTTTTTTGCCTGTGCGCCCACCTTGGCCTGGGTCGTGTTGCGCAATGCTTCTTCGGCCTGTTGCCGGCGCAGTTGCTGCCAATGCTCAAGCACCGCCGGCGGCGCCCACAACTGAGGCTCAGAGGCGTCGAAACCTTCCCTTTGTTCCCTTTCGGCAACACTGCCGCGTGCCAGTTCAAACGCCTGTTTCAGGTCGTCGGTCTGGTTCAGGGCCTGGGCGAACAGGGCTTCGCCAAAGTAGGTGAAATCAGCTTCCTCCGAGCAACCGAAGGAGACACGGTCGGCGCGTGCGGCAGTCATGATCAGGGTACGCTCATCTTTCAGCGGGGCGATATACCCCCCTGAATAGCAGGCCGAGATGACAATGACCTTGTCGCGATCCTTCAGCGGCGCAAGGGCCGTTGCCAGCTCGTCGGCGGACAAGTCGGCCAGTTGCAGGCGGGGTTGGTCGAGCACCAGCTGGTGGTCTGCGCTGCCGTGGCTGGTGAGGTAGATGAACACCAGGTCTTCCGGGCCGCTGCGCTCGGCCAGGGTGCGGGCGGCACGGGTGAGGTTCTCGCGGGTTGCCATGGGGCGGTTGGCCAGGTGGTCGCGGTGGTTGACCAGCGTCACCTGGCCGCGGGCGCCAAAGCGTACCTTGAGCATGTTGCTGACGTAGTCGGCTTCACGTAGGAACACACTCTGTTGCCCATCACCGCCCACCACCAGGCTGTACAGCTGAATCGGCGGGGCCGAGCGCGGCACTGCGGCCAGCGCCTGTTGCAGTAGCCGGCCCTGGTTGAGCAGGGCCAGGTCAAGCGGGTCGGGCAGCAGCGTGCCATGCTGGTCGCGCACGCGCACCCCGTTGGCCCACACGCCGCTTTCGACCTTGCCGTTGGGCAGGATCAGGCGCCCCTTGCCGTTGTAGGCATCGTTGAGGAAGCCGCCTACGTACTGGCTGCCGTCGGCCAGTTGCAAGCTGCCTTGGCCAGACAGCCGCCAGTCGGCGAACGTGCCTTTGTAATGGCTGCCGTCGCTGCCCAGCAATTCACCTTCGCCGATCAGCGAGCCGTCCTTGAATTGGCCGATCCAAACATCGCCATCGGCACTCTCGTAGCGGCCACGGCCTTCAATACGGTTGTCCTTGAACTCGCCGATGTACTGCTCGCCATCGACGCTGTCGTAGGTGCCGCTGCCTTGCAGTTGGCCATTGCTGAAATGGCCGCTGAACCGGTTACCGCTGGCGTCGCTGCGCACCCCCGCGCCGTTGGGCTTGCCCTTGGCGAACAGGCCCTGGTAACGGCTGCCGTCGGCCAGCACCAGCTCGCCGGCGCCGTCGTACAGGTCGTCCTTGAATTGGCCGCGGTAGGTTTGGTCGGCTTGCTTGAGGGTGCCTTCGCCATCGCGGCGGCCGTGCTTGAACGTGCCGGCATAGTGGCTGCCCGGTGTGGTCAGGTCGCCCAGCCCCTCGAACAGCCCCGCGGCGAACTGGCCGCGGTACACCTCGCCGTTCTGGCCATGCCATTCGCCCTGGCCATGCCACTGGCCGTCCTTGAAGGTGCCGGCATACCAGCTGCCGTTGGGGTAGTCGATCCGCCCCTCACCCTGCAGCAGGCCATCGACCACCTGGCCCCGGTAGCGCCCACCGTCGGGCAGGCGGGCATCCGGCGGCAGCAACGATTCGCCATCGCCACAGGCGGCGAGCAGCAGGACCAGGGTAATGGGGAGCAGTGGACGCATGGCGAGAACCGGGCAATAGGTCTGCCGATTATGACGCAGATTGGGATCCTGAAACAGCGAGCGCCTGCGCTGACGCACACCCCTGTAGGAGCGGCCTTGCGTCGCGATGGGCCGCGCAGCGGCCCCACGATTTCAGCTTCGCCGCAGATATCGCCGGGGCCGCTTCGCGCCCCATCGCGACACAAGGCCGCTCCTACAGGATTTGTGCTGGCCCTTGGTCTTGTGCAGTACCTGTGGGCTTACCGGAGATGAAGCCAGTCAGCTCAACCTCAATGCCAGGTGATATCCCCGGCCTGGCGATGTAACAGCAACTCGGCCAGTACCTTGGTCATCTGTACGTGATGTACCGCATTGACCAGCATGTTGATACCCGGCTCACCGGCATTGGCGCAGATGTACTCGTCCAGGGTGTCTTCAATGCCGGCCATCAACTGCAGGGTGTGGATTACTGCGTCGACCGAGGGCATGTCCTGGTTGATGGTGTAGAAGGGGCGGGAAGTCAGTGTTTTGGGTGGATCGGGGACAATCTTTTTCATGATCACAACTCACACGTCGGTTCAGGAAATAGTCACCACTGCATCCTTTCTCACGGGATAGGGTGGCGACCGTGCACGGGGTGAGAAACCCGAGGACGTGTGAGCTCGGCCAGACCGAAGCCTGCCCGCGCACGGCTGCCATGACAAATGCCGCAATCACACATCTTCGGGTTTCTCACGCCCGGCCACCATACATGGCGACTCTGTGACGGTATCCCTGAGGTGTTTCCCCGACAATGGAGCGACTTCCGACAAGCTCGTAGGATAATTCGCTAGATGATCCAAGCTGAAGCATTTGGTTTCAGATTCAGAAATATCTTACATCCCTTGAGCCTTGTTCGATAACTGTGGGAGCGGGCGTGCCCGCGAACACCGGCGAAGCCGGTGCCATCAACCGAATCGTCGGCTTCGCGGGCACGCCCGCTCCCACAGGTTGAGGTGCAATCAATGCCCGCCTGGTGACACGATGATCTTCACGTTTTCCTCCTTGTTGTTCACCAGTTCCTCAAACCCCAGCTCGACAATCTGCTCCAGCCCGATCCGCCCGGTCACCAGCGGTCGAATGTCCAGCCGCCCGTCTGCAATAAAGGCAATGACATCGGCAAATTCGCCGTTGTACGCCAATGCCCCCAGCACCTGCTTCTCGGTGGATACCAGTTCGAAGAAGTTGAATTCGCTGGGCTCTTCAAAAATGCCTACCAGCACGCACTTGCCGGCCTTGCGGATGGTGTCGATGGCCAGCTTGGCCGTGTGCTTGTTGCCGATGCACTCGAAGCTCACATCCGCCCCCAGGCCGCCGGTAAGCGCGCGAATCTCTGCCAGGGCATCGCACTGGCTCGGGTCGAGCACCACACTGGCGCCGACTTCCCTGGCCTTGGCCTTGCGCGCAGATGACATTTCCAGCGCAATCACCTGCGCCGCACCGGCTGCCTTGGCGCACATGATGGTGCACAGGCCGATGGTGCCGGCGCCCACCACCACCACGGTCTGGCCCAGCAAGCTGCCGGCCTTCTTCACCGCATGCATGCCCACCGCCAGCGGCTCGATCAGCGCGCCAGCCTCTGCCGGAAAGCCCTGCGGCAAGCGGTACAGCAGGTTCGCCGGCACATTGACCCACTCGGCGAAGGCGCCGTTGTTCATAAGGCCGGTGAAGGCCAGGCGTTCACAGATGTTGTACAGGCCATGGGTACAGTAGTAGCAGGTGCCGCAATGCTGGCAGGCGTCTGCAGCCACCGGGTCACCGACGGCAAAGCCTTCGACGCCTTCGCCCAGTTTGGCGATCTGACCACAGAATTCGTGGCCGAGGATGCACTGGCCCTGGATGCCGGTCAGCGGGTGCGGCGCCTCGACCGGGATGAATACCGGCCCGGCGACGTACTCATGCAGGTCGGAGCCGCAAATGCCGCACCAGTCGACCTTGATCTGCACCCAGCCCGGCGCCGGGTCGGCTGGCAGGGGGACCTGTTCTACGCGAATGTCGTTGCGGCCATGCCATACGGCAGCGCGCATGTGGGTGTGGCTCAAGTCATTCATGGTTGTTCTCCAGGCTCACGGAATAGGTTCAGTGCTTGCGCAGGAATGCGAGCAATTGCTGGTTGACCTGGTCGGCCGCCTCCATCTGCACCATATGGCCGGCTTCGGGCAGCACCAGTACTTCGGCCTCCAACCCTTCGGCATGGCTGGCCGGGATGATCGCGTCCTTGCCGCCCCACACCACCAGCGCTGGGTGCTGCCCCAGCACGCCACGCAGGTCGTGGCGTTGGCGGTCGCCTTCGGCCAGTGCCGCAGCCAATTGCTGCAGGGCTTGGTCAACGCCTTCCAGGCGCTTGAACCTGAGCATGTCTTCCAGCATCTGCCGGGTGACCAGCGCCGGGTCGGCGAACAGCTGCACCATCTGTGGCTTCAGGGCATTGCGGTTGGCTGCGCTGACGAAGCCTTGCAGGTATTGCCCGTTGATCGCTTCACCCAGGCCGGCACTGGCCACCAGGCTCAGGCTGGCCACCCGCTGCGGTGCCAGGCGCGCCAGGTTCAGGCTGACTGCACCGCCCATCGAATGCCCCGCCAGGTGCGCCTTGGCAATGCCCAGGTGGTCAAGCAGGGCCAGCACGCTCTCGCTCAGTTCATCCAGATCGCCGCGCTGCAGGGCCTTGGCCGACTCGCCATGCCCCGGCAGATCAAGGGCGATCACCCGCCGCTCGGCCGCCAGCGCCGGGTGGTTGAACAGCCAGTTGTTAAGGTCGCCGCCAAAGCCGTGCACCAGCACCAACGGCGTGCCGCCTTCACCCAGCTCGAACCAGCGCAGCAGGCGGCCGCCCACTTCAGCCTTTTGCGGGGCCGGGCCCTGGGCCTGGTCGGCGCCGCCTTCGGCGACGAACTCGGCCTGGAAGCGCTGCACCACGGCATCGATCTCGGCCTCTTCGGCTTCGCCTTCCACGACCACGGCCAGCAGCGCGCCCACCGGCAGGGTTTCATCCGGCTTGGCCACCTGGCGGCGCAGCACGCCGCTGAACGGGGCCTCGACACTGCTGCTGATCTTGTCGGTCTCGACGTCCAGCACCTCATCGCCTTTGGTTATCGGGTCGCCTTCCTGCTTGAGCCAGGTGTCTACCCGGCCCTCGGTCATCGACAGGCCCCACTTGGGCATGGTCAGGGTATGGATCTGGCTCTGGCTCATGCGGCACTCCTTGCAGCTTCGATCACTTTGCGCACGGCGGCCTCGATCTTCGCCGCGTCGGGGATGTACAGGTCTTCCAGGGCGTCGGAGAACGGTACCGGGGTGTGCGGTGCGGTGACCATCTCGATCGGGCCCTTGAGCGCAGCGAAAGCCTTCTGCGCCACCAGGGCACTGATATCGGTGGCCATCGAGCAGCGCGGGTTGGCTTCGTCGATGACTACCAGGCGGCCGGTTTTTTCCACGCTCTCCAGAATGCTGTCTTCGTCCAGCGGGCTGGTGGTGCGCAGGTCCAGTACTTCGCAGTCGATGCCCTGGCGGGCCAGGTTGTTGGCGGCCTCCAGGGCTACATGCACCATGCGCCCGTAGGTGACCAGGGTCACGTCATCGCCATCACGCAGGAAGTTGGCTTCGCCGAAGGGGACCGTGTACACCTCTTCCGGCACCTCGCCCTGCATGCTGTAGAGCAGCTTGTGCTCGCAGAAGATCACCGGGTCGTTGTCGCGGATCGCCTGAATCAATAGCCCCTTGGCGTCGTAGGGCGAGGATGGGCACACCACCTTCAGGCCTGGAATGTGCGTCCACAGCGAGGTGAGCATTTGCGAATGCTGGGCCGCTGCGCGCAGGCCTGCGCCGTACATGGTGCGCATCACCAGCGGGGTGACTGCCTTGCCGCCGAACATGTAGCGAAACTTGGCGGCCTGGTTGAGTATCTGGTCCAGGCAGCAGCCGGCGAAGTCCACGAACATCAGCTCGCACACCGGGCGCAGGCCCTGGGTGGCGGCACCGACCGCTGCGCCGACGTAGCCGATTTCCGACAGGGGAGCGTCCAGTACCCGGCCCGGGAACTGGTGGTACAGGCCCTTGGTCACGCCCAGCACGCCACCCCAGGCGTCTTCCTCACCGGGCGCCCCGGCACCGCCGGCAACGTCCTCGCCAATGATGAACACACTGTCGTCGCGGCGCATTTCCTGGGCCAGTGCTTCGTTGATGGCCTGCTGGTAGCTGATCTTTCTTGCCATGGTGGTTCTCCTGTTGTTCTTGTAATGCGCGGCTCAGGGGTAGGCGACGTAGACATCGCTGAGCAGGTCGGCGGGCAGTGGCTTGGGGTCGGACTTGGCGCGGCGCACAGCGTCTTCGATCAGGTCCTCGACGCGTGCGTCGATGGCGTCCAGCTGCTGGGCCGTGAGCAGGCCGGCGCGGGTGGTCTTGTTGCGGAACTGCATCAGGCAGTCGCGCGATTCGCGCAGGTTCTTGACTTCATCCGCCGCGCGGTAGGTTTGCGCGTCGCCCTCGAAATGGCCGTAGTAGCGGCTGAGCTTGACCTCGACCAGCGATGGGCCTTGCCCGGAACGGGCGCGTTCGATGGCCGCACCGGCGGCCTCGTACACGGCAAAGAAATCGAAGCCGTCGATGGTCACCCCGGGCATGCCGAAGCCGGCCGCGCGGTCGGCGATGTGGTCGCAGGCCACCGACCAGTTGGAGGCGGTGGCTTCGGCGTAGCCATTGTTCTCGGCGACGAAGATGCACGGCAGGTTCATGATCGACGCCATGTTCATGGCTTCGAATACCGCGCCTTCGTTGGAGGCCCCGTCGCCGAAGAAGGCCACCGCCACGTCGTCGCGCCCCTTGAGCTTGGCCGCCAGCGCCGCGCCGGCCACCAGGGGGGCGCCGGCGCCGACGATACCGTTGGCCCCAAGCATGCCTTTCTCCAGGTCGGCAATGTGCATCGAGCCACCCTTGCCACCGCATACGCCGGTCTTCTTGCCGTAGATTTCGGCCATCATGCCGTACACATCCACGCCCTTGGCGATGCAATGGCCATGGCCGCGATGGGTCGAGGCGATGCAGTCGCTGTCGCGCAGGTGGGCCATGACCCCGGCAGCCGAGGCCTCTTCGCCGGCGTAGAGGTGCACGAAACCGGGGATTTCGCCAGTGGCGAACTCCACGTGCAGGCGTTCTTCAAAGGCGCGGATGGTGCGCATCACTTCATAGGCATGCAGCAGTTGTTCGGTACTGAGTTGATTGGACATGTTGTTGTTCTCCGGGGTTGTCTCAACACGGGTTTGCAGGGTGCAGTCGATGGCCGCGAGGCACGGCCAGCAGGTGGTGACGGGCGGCATGCGCCAGCACGGCCTCGACGTCCACACTGAGCGGGCCGCGGTGGTCGAGGGTGATGGTGGGGGTGTCGTGTTCGGCGAATTCGATTTCGCGCTCGCCGTCCAGGGCCAGGGTGCCGCTGGCCAGGCTCAGGCGGTGGGCAACATCGGGCAGCAGCGTGCCGCTGGCGGTGATGCCACAGGCTTGCAGCAGGCCGGGGGCCAGCGGCGCGAGCAGTGCCTGTTCAGCGCCGGGTGCCAGGCGAACCCAGGCGCCGTGCGGGGCCTGGCGCGACACCGGGCACCACAGGCCACACAGCGCCGACAGGCCGATGGCATGCGGTTCGGCGAAGCAGGCGAAAACTTCGGCAAGGTCTTCGCGGCGGCTGAGTGCGCGGGCGCCGATGAAACGCTGCGGTGACACTGCCACTTCCACCAGGGCCCATTCGGCCAGTTGCTGCTGCGGCACTGTCACCACCAGGCGCTTGTTGCGGCGCAGGCCAATGCTGGCCGGTACCCGGCCGGTGGCCAGCAGGCCACCGGCAAGGCCGGCGCTGGTGGCCTCGCGCAGTTCGGGGAAGGCATTGTTGGTGCCGGTGGAGAGGGTCAGCAGTGGCACATCTTGCGCCTCGGCGGCGACGGCCTTGTGGGTGCCATCGCCCCCCAGCACGGCGATCAGCGCCACACCGCGCTCGACCATGCGTCGGGTGGCCAGGCGGGTGTCGGCTACGGTCTGCGACAACGGCAGGTCGAGTATTTCGATGGCTGGCCAGTGCTGGTCGAGCGCAGCCGGGCCGTGGCTGGCCTTGAGCACGGCGGCGGCGATGCCGGTCATGTCGCTGGGCAGCAGCACCTGGCCGATGCCCGTGGCGCCGAAGGCGGCCAGCAGGCGCTGGATTGCCGAAGCCTTGTCGGTGCTCGAATAGAGCCCGGCGCTGGCCGTCAGGCGGCGCAGGTCACGGCCGGAGGCAGGGTTGGCAATGATCCCGACAAGCGGGGCGGGTAGCGGCATGGCGCACCTCGTATTCTTGTTTGCCAAGACAGGAGCAAGGGCGGTGCCAGCTTTGCCCAAGGGCGCCGAAGGGGCCGTTACAGAGCGCTTTGGCCTGCCTTGGTGGCGGCTGCAGGGCGGGCACGGCGAGACGCGCGGTGCCAGTGCGCAGCCGCGTTGGGCGAGACGCTGAGACGCTGCGTCTCAAGCCAGCCGGTAACCACACAGTGCTTGTCGGGGCGGGCGCGCAAGCGCTTAATGGCCGAACAACGATAAAAACAGCAACGAGAACCGGAGGGCCCGAATGCTTGCCGCGAACTCCCGAGCCCATGTCGATTGCGTCAGCAGGGTGCTGAAGAATGCCGATCGCCTGCCACAGGCGCCGGTACCGCCGCTGATCCTCGATTCATGGCGCCGTTCCATGGAGCTGTACCGCCTGGACCCCGCCTCCCAGCAGGGCCCGCGCATTCTTTCCCAAAGCCTGCTCAATGAGTGCCGTGAACGCGCGCAGCTGTTTCTGCGCATCGCCAGCGACGCCGTGGCCCGCCTGCACGAGCGCGTGCGGGGCGCCGACTATTGCGTGCTGCTGACCGACGCCCAAGGGCGCACCATCGACTACCGGGTCGAATCGGCCATTCGCAACGACTGTCGCAAAGCCGGCCTGTACCTGGGCACTTGCTGGTCGGAGGGCGAGGAGGGTACCTGTGGCGTGGCGGCGGTGCTCACCAGCAAGGCCCCGGTCACGGTGCACAAGCGCGACCACTTCCGGGCGGCGTTCATCGGCCTGACCTGCACGGCGGCCCCGGTGTTCGACCCGTTGGGTGAGTTGCTGGGGGTGGTGGATGTGTCGGCCTTGCAGTCACCGGATGACCGCCGCAGCCAGCACCTGATCCGTCAGCTGGTCGAGCAAACCGCTCGCGACATCGAAAACGCCTTTTTCATGCACACTGCCCAGGGCCACTGGGTGATGCGCGCCCATGGCACGCCGGGCTATGTGGAAAGCCAGCCTGATTACCTGCTGGCCTGGGATGCCGATGGTCGCCTGCAGGCCATCAACAGCCTGGCCCGGCAGCGCCTGGTCGAACGCCTGGGCCGTTTGCCGGCGCACATTGGCGAGCTGTTCGACATGGACCAGCTACGCCGGATCAGCGCGTCGTCGGCCCAGCGCCTGCCTGGCCTGGGTGGTTTGTACGGCCGGGTCAGCGCCCCTCGGCAACGCCAGCGGGCGCAACCGCTGCAGCAGGCCCAGGACAGCCGCATCGAACAGCGCCTGCGCTTGGCTACCCGCGTCAAGGACTGCAACCTGGCCGTGCTGGTGCTGGGTGAAACCGGGGCCGGCAAGGAGGTGTTCGCCCGTCAGTTGCACCAGCAGAGCCAGCGCTGTGACGGCCCCTTCGTGACCCTGAACTGTGCAGCCATCCCCGAGAGCCTGATCGAGAGCGAGTTGTTCGGTTATGTGGCGGGGGCTTTCACCGGTGCTTCCAGCAAAGGCATGCAAGGGCTGTTGCAGCAGGCCCACGGCGGTACGTTGTTCCTCGACGAGATCGGTGATATGCCGCTGAACCTGCAAACCCGGTTGCTACGGGTGCTGGCCGAGGGCGAAGTGGCGCCGCTGGGCGCGGCGCGGCGGGAGCGGGTGGATATCCAGGTGATCTGTGCCACCCACCGTGATCTGGCGGCAATGGTAGAAGACGGGCGTTTCCGCGAAGACTTGTACTTCCGCCTGGCCAATGCCCGCTTCGAGTTGCCGCCGCTGCGTGAGCGGGAGGACCGGTTGGGGCTGATTCACCAATTGCTGGCCGAAGAGGCTGCGGCCTGTGGCGTCGAAGTTGTACTGGCGGACGATGCCTTGCAGGCGCTGCTGGTTTATCGCTGGCCGGGCAATTTGCGCCAGCTGCGGCAGGTGTTGCGCTATGCCTGTGCGGTCAGTGAGGCCGGGCAGGTGCGGGTGCAGGATTTGCCGCAGGAGGTGCGGGGTGTGGCGGTAGGCTCGGTCGCAAGCGAGGTGTCGTGCCCGGCGCGGCAACTGTTGCTGGATGCGCTGATTCGCCATCGCTGGAAGCCGGCCGATGCTGCGCGGGCGTTGGGCATTTCGCGGGCTACCCTGTATCGGCGGGTGCATGAGCACCGTATCGAGATGCCGCGGATGAAGGGGTAACCTGCGGTCCCAGTAGGAGCGGCCTTGTGTCGCGATGGGGCGCGCAGCGGCCCCACGATCTCAGCTTCGCCGCAGATATTGCCGGGGCCGCTTCGCGGCCCTTTCGCGACGCAAGGCCGCTCCTACAGGGGGTGTGAGCCTTGGCTAAGCAAAAAAAAACCCCGGCACAAGTCCGGGGTTCTGGTCCATCACACTACACGATCACTCCTGGTTGGCCAGTTTGTGCTCGAGGTAGTGAATGTTGACGCCGCCTTCGCAGAAACCTTCATCACGCACCAGGTCGCGGTGCAGCGGGATGTTGGTCTTGATGCCGTCGACGACGATCTCGTCCAGGGCATTGCGCATGCGCGCCATGGCTTCATCGCGGTCTTTGCCGTAGGTGATCAGCTTGCCGATCAGCGAGTCGTAGTTCGGGGGTACCGAATAACCGCTGTACAGGTGCGAATCCACGCGCACGCCGTTGCCACCCGGGGCGTGGAAGTGCTTGACCTTGCCTGGGCTCGGGATGAACTTCTTCGGGTCCTCGGCGTTGATCCGGCACTCCAGCGAGTGGCCACGGATGACAACGTCTTCCTGGCGGAACGACAGCTTGTTGCCAGCGGCGATGCTCAGCATCTCCTTGACGATGTCGATACCGGTGACCATCTCCGACACAGGGTGTTCAACCTGCACCCGGGTGTTCATCTCGATGAAGTAGAAGCGGCCGTTTTCGTACAGGAATTCGAACGTACCGGCACCGCGGTAGCCGATCTCGATGCACGCATCGACGCAGCGCTTGAACACTTCCTGGCGGGCCTTTTCATCGATACCCGGGGCTGGTGCTTCTTCCAGGACCTTCTGGTGGCGACGCTGCAGCGAGCAGTCACGGTCACCCAGGTGAATGGCGTTGCCCTGGCCGTCGGACAGCACCTGAACTTCCACGTGGCGTGGGTTGGTCAGGAACTTTTCCAGGTAGACCATCGGGTTGCCGAAGGCAGCACCGGCTTCGGTGCGGGTGAGCTTGGCCGAGGCGATCAGGTCCTCTTCCTTGTGCACCACGCGCATACCGCGACCACCACCGCCACCGGCGGCCTTGATGATCACCGGGTAGCCGACGTCACGGGCGATTGCCAAGGCGACTTCTTCGTCTTCCGGCAGCGGGCCATCGGAGCCCGGTACGGTCGGTACGCCCGACTTGATCATCGCGTCCTTGGCCGAAACCTTGTCGCCCATCAGGCGAATGGTGTCGGCTTTCGGGCCAATGAAGGCGAAACCGGATTTTTCCACCTGCTCGGCGAAATCGGCGTTTTCCGCCAGGAAGCCGTAACCCGGGTGAATCGCGGTGGCGCCAGTCACTTCGGCGGCAGCGATGATCGCCGGGATATGCAGGTAGGAATCCTTCGACGATGCAGGGCCGATGCAGACCGACTCGTCTGCCAGGCCCAGGTGCATCAGTTCACGGTCGGCAGTGGAGTGCACGGCGACGGTCTTGATGCCCAGCTCTTTGCAGGCACGCAGGATCCGCAGGGCAATTTCCCCGCGGTTGGCGATCAGGACTTTTTCGAGCTTCCCAGACATCGTTGGCTCTCCGCGATTCAAACGATGGTGAACAGCGGCTGGTCGAACTCAACCGGCTGGCCGTCTTCTACCAGGATGGCGTCGATGACACCGCCAACATCGGCTTCGATGTGGTTCATCATCTTCATGGCTTCGACGATGCACAGGGTGTCGCCCTTCTTCACGCTCTGGCCAACTTCAGCGAAGTTCGGCGAGGTCGGCGAAGGTTTGCGGTAGAAGGTACCTACCATTGGCGAACGGACCACGGTGCCTTTCAGCGCCGGGGCAGCAGCAGCGGCTTCGGCGGCTGGCGCAGCAGCGGCGACCGGTGCAGCAGCGGCCGGGGCGGCAGCCATCGGGGCCGGTGCGTAGAACTGCTGGGCAGCTGGGGTCTTGCTGTGACGGCTGATACGAACCGACTCTTCGCCTTCCTTGATCTCCAGCTCGTCGATGCCAGACTCTTCCAGCAGCTCGATCAGTTTCTTGACTTTACGGATATCCATTAATCATCAACTCCCAAAGGTTCGGTCAGGGGGCGAAATACAAAAACGTATCTAGAACGTTTCTCTGGAACCCCGGCCCATCGGGGCCGGGGTTTTCATCATTTGGGCTGTGCGTTGGCAGCCAGTTGTTCCAGTGCAGACTCCAGGGCCAGGCGATAACCGCTGGCGCCCAGGCCGCAGATCACCCCTACGGCCACATCGGAAAAGTAGGAGTGGTGACGGAACGGTTCGCGTTTGTGCACGTTGGACAGGTGCACTTCGATGAATGGGATGCTCACCGCAAGCAATGCGTCACGTAATGCGACGCTCGTGTGGGTGAAAGCAGCCGGATTGATCAGGATGAAGTCCACACCCTCGTTGCGTGCCGCGTGAATGCGGTCGATCAATTCGTATTCGGCATTGCTCTGCAGGTACTGCAGATGGTGGCCTGCGGCGCGGGCACGTTGCTCCAGGTCCTGGTTGATCTGGGCCAGGGTCACGGCGCCGTAGTGGCCAGGCTCGCGAGTACCGAGCAGGTTGAGGTTGGGGCCGTGAAGCACCAGTAGCGTTGCCATCTGTGGATTCCTTGGATTTGTAGGGCAATTCGACACAGCGCGGCGAGTGTGCCGTAAAGCGACGGCAAGTGTCCAGTTCCCGGCAATAGCCAGCACGATGTCCGAGATTCGCGCGAAGTATGTGACCAAATATTTAAATCTGGTCACCTAATCGAGGATTTTTCCCGGCCCGCGGGAAGTTATAGACCGAGTTTGCCGCGCACGCGCGTGAGAATCTGCGCGAATTCCCCGGCATTTATCTCGCCAATCACCCGATCGGCGGTAATTTCGCTGCCGTTCGCGGCAAAGAACAACAGCGCAGGCGGGCCGAACAGTTGGTACCGGTCAAGGAGCGAGCGTTGCTCGGCGTTGCTTGCGGTGATGTCGAACCGCAGCAGCTTGAACGCCGCCAGTTGCGGCTGGACCTGGGCGGCGTTGAGCACCTCGTGTTCGATGACCTTGCAACTGATGCACCAGTCGGCGTACCAGTCCAGCAACACCGGTTGGCCGGCTGCCTTGGCCTGTGCCAGCGCGGCATCCAGGGCTTGCGGGGTGGTGATGGTTTGCCAGGCCTGCGCTGTGGCCGCGGTAGTGCCAGCGCTGGCCGCCTGGCTGGGCACGGGCAGGGGCCGCAGCGGGTCGCCCTGGCCACTGAGGGCGCCATACCAGCAAGCCAGCGCGTATACCAGCAAGGCCAGGCCGAGCAGTTGCGCCAGGCGCTGGCGCGCAGTCTTGACCACGAACTCCAAGGCGCCGAGGAACAGTGCCACGCCTGCGGCAAGCAGGCCGACCAACAACAGGGTTACCGGGCCGGGCAGCACCCGGCTGAGCAGGCCGATGGCCAGCCCCAGCAGCAGTACGCCGATGGCGTTTTTCACGGTGTTCAGCCAAGGGCCGCTTTTCGGCAGCCAGGCTGCGCCACCGGTGGCCACCAGCAACAGTGGCGCGCCCATGCCCAGGCCCAGGGCGAACAGTTTGAGCGCCCCGCCCAAGGCATCGCCGCTGGCGCTGATGTACAGCAGCGCGCCTGCCAGGGGCGCCGACACACAGGGCGAAACCAGCAGGCTGGAGAGCACGCCGAGTACTGCAGCGCCCAGTAGCGAACCACCCTTGGTGTGGTTGGCGACGTTGTTCAGGCGGTTATTCAGGGCTTGCGGCAGCTTCAGTTCGAACAGGCCGAACATGGCCAGGGCGAACACAACGAAGAACAGCGCGAAGGGCACCAGTACCCAAGCCGATTGCAGGCGTGCCTGCAGGTTCAGGCCGGCGCCGAACAAGCCCATCAGCGCGCCGAGTGCGGCGAAGCTGGCGGCCATTGGCAGTACGTACGCCAGCGATAGCGCCAGCCCGCGTGGCCCACCGACCTGCCCGCGCAGTACTACGCCGGAGAGAATCGGCAGCATCGGCAGCACACAGGGGGTGAAGGTCAGGCCGACCCCGGCGAGGAAGAATAGCAGCAGCGATTTCCAGCTCCAGGCCTGTTCGATTGCGCCAGGGGTGTTTTTGCCGGCTTCGCCATCGATGCTCAGCCGGGCGGTTTCCGGCGGGTAGCACAGGCCCTTGTCGGCACAGCCCTGATAGCCCACCAGCAGGGTAAAGGCACGCGGATCATTGCGCGGCAGTTCGATATCGAGCACGCCGTGGTACACCTCCACGTCGCCGAAGAACTCATCGTGCTTGGCCTCGCCCTTAGGGATGTTCGGCGTGCCCAAGGCGATGTCGGCGGGTTCGGTGTGGAACTGGAAGCGGTGGCGGTAGAGGTAGTAGCCGTCGGTGGCGATGAAGCGCAGCTTGATGGTATGCGCATCGGCCTGGATCAGGTCGAGCTTGAACGCCTCGTGCACTGGCAGGAAGTCGGCGTTGTTGGCCAGCGAAGCGGCGCCGAGGGTGGCGCTGGGGCGGTTGTCGAGCAGGCTGGTGGCGAAGACAGGGCTGGCCAGCAGCAGGAACAGCAGGAAAAACAGGCGGCGCATGGCGAACTCGCGAGGTGGAACGTGCCGGGCATGATAACGGAGTTGGCGCAGGTTGAAAGGGACGGCGACACCTGGCGCCACTTGTGTATTGCCTGTGCCGGCCTCAGACCCTGAAGGCCCGCACCGCCTTGCTCAGCTCCCCGCCGAGGCTCAGCAATTGCTCACCCTGCTCACGCCCTTCACCAATGCGCTGCAGGTTGTCTTCACCCAACGCGTGAATCCGCTCGCTATGATCACGAATCTCACTCACCGCGCCAGTCTGTTGCGCGGTGACGTCGGCAATGCGTACCGCCGTATCGGCGATCGTGCGGATCGCGCTGACGATCTCATCCAGCGCGCCATCGGCGGCCTGGGCCTGGTTGGCGGTGGTTTCGGCGTGTTCGAGCTGGGTGCGCATGCCGGCCACCGACTCCCGCGCCGCCTGCTGCAAGCGGTCGATCAGTGCCTGGATTTCGCCAGTAGCCCCGGTGGTGCGCTGCGCCAGCGAACGCACCTCGTCAGCCACTACGGCAAAGCCGCGACCCATCTCGCCAGCCCGGGCCGCTTCGATGGCGGCGTTCAGCGCCAGCAGGTTGGTCTGTTCCGCAATCGAGCGTATTACCGTCAGCACCCCGCCGATGGTGGCCGACTCTTCGGCCAGTTGCTCGATCATGCGCGCATTGCCCTGTACCTCATCGACCAGTTCCCGCAAGCCCGACAGGCTCTGGCCAATCACCGCCTGTCCCTGTTCCACCGCACGCCCGGCATCGCGGCTGGCATGGGCGGCAGCGCTGGCGTCACCGGCCACTTGCTGAATGGTGGCTTCCAGCTCGCCCAGGGCGTCGCGGATCTGCCCGGTATCGCCGGCCTGGCGGTGGGCGCCATCGTGCAGCGCGGCGCTCATGCCGGCCAGGGCATGGCTGCTGCCGGCGACCTGCTCGGCATTGTGGCGAATGGTGCCCACCAGTTCGACCAGGTACTGGCGCAGGCGGTTGAGCGATGCCTGAATGTCATGCAGTTCGCGGTTGGTCTTGCCCAGGGCGATCACTTGGGCGAAGTCGCCCTCGGCCCAGCACGATAGCGCCGGGGCCAGGCCGGTCAGGGTGCGCGCCAGGCGCCGTTGCAGGGTATCGATCAACAGGGCGATGAACAGGATCAGGGCGATCATCAAACACTGGATGATGCGCACCTCGCCGGCAATTTGGCCATGTTGGGCGCGCACTAGCGGTTCCAGCGCGGCGATGGCCTGCTGTACGGCTTCCAGGCGCTGGCCGGTGCTGGCAGCCAGGGCGGCACGGCGCTCGATCTGTTCGCGCGTGCGCTGCAATTCGGCCGGGTAGCGGCCCAGCAGGTTTTGCAGCTCACGCTTCAGGCCCACGGCGATGTCTTCCTGCCGGGCGCTGGCCTGGGTTTGCAGGCCCATCATGGCGGCGAAGTCGTCGGCACCGGAGGCAGCAGCGCGGGTGACACCGAGCAAAGGCAGGCCATCGATGGCCTGTGCCTGGCTGCGGATCAGTTGCAACTCACGCTGCACTTCGTCAGCAAGCTCCGGGCGGCCGCTGCTGACCAGCTTGTCGCGGGCCAGTGCCAGCCGGCCCAGGTGCACGCTGGCGTCGAGCAGCGGGAGCAAATAGCGGTCGGCCTCGGCAGTGCCGCTGTCGCGGGCGTATCCGGCCAGTTGCTCGAAATTGGCCCCCAATTCCCGTTCGGCCTGCAACAGCAGCGCTTGCGGGTCGCCAGCCAGCTTGCCGGCCGCCAGCAACTCGTTGCCGGTGAAGGCCTGCAGGCTGGCCAGGCTGGGGCGCAGGTTGGCCGCCAGTTCGGCGGGCCAGTCGGCCAGGGCGCCTTGCAGTTGCTGGATGGCCTGCGTGGCGGCGGCATGGCGCAGGGCATCCCCGCTGCCCAGGTAGGCGTGGATATTGCCCGCCACCTGCTGCTGGAACTGCTGGGACAGGCCCAGGTAGCGCTCCATCAGCTGATAGGGCCGTTCCAGCGCCCGTTGCGACCACCATAGGGTAGCGGCCAGGGTGAAACACACAGTCACCAGCAACAGCGTATTGAAATTGGTCAGCCACTTCAGGCGCATAGCCGCGAACTTCCTGCGGAGGGGAGTGGGGGTAGGCGGCTGAAGTTATTGCGATTGTGTGACCGGATGATGACGCCGAGGGCTTGGCGTCAGAAAAAAGTGGCAGAGTGCCTCTATCTTATGGCGCTATCGATTCCTCGCAGGCAGGGCCGTTTCAGCGCTCTACCCGTACTACACAGTTACGCCCGGCATGCTTGGCGCGGTACAGGGCTTCATCCGCCGCGCTGGCCATGGTCAACGCGTCCAGCCCCTCATCCATCTGCACCACCCCGGCACTGAAGGTGCACTGCAAATCCTGCGGCTGTGCCGGGTAGATGATCTCGGCAAAGCGCCGACGAATCTCGTCAAGCACCTTGTGGGCGGCCTCCAGCGCGGTATTGGGCATGACGATGGCAAATTCCTCGCCGCCGTAACGGCCAATGAAGTCGGTCTTGCGCAGGCGCTGCTTGAGGAACAGCGCCAGGCTCTTGATTACCCGGTCCCCCATGGGGTGGCCGTGGCGGTCGTTGATCTTCTTGAAGTGGTCGATGTCGAGCATGGCGAAACTCAACGGCTGCTGCTCACGGCGGGCGCGGAAGCTGCAATCCTCAAGCAATTGCAGAATATGGGTGTGGTTGTACAGCCCGGTCAGGCTGTCACGCACCATGCGTGCCTTCAGGTGCCGCGCGCGGGCCGCACGGTTGCGCACGGTGGTGATCAGGTGGCGCGAGCGAAACGGCTTGGTCAGGAAGTCATCGCCGCCTTCGCTCATGGCATCCAGTTGCTTGTCCAGGTCGTCTTCGGCGGACAGGTAGATGATCGGCACGCTCACATAGCGGTCACTGTGGCGGATCACCTTGGCCAGTTCCGGGCCGGTGCAAGCCGGCATGTACAGGTCGAGAATGATCAGGTCGGGCTGAAAGTCGGCCAGCTCGGCCATGGTGCGGATCGGGTCGGTCAGGCTGCGGGTCAGCATGCCGGCGCTGGCCAGCACCCGTTCGGTGTGCAGCGCCTGGGTGCGTGAGTCGTCGATGATCAGCACTCGCAATGGGTCGTGCGGGCCGGCGTTGGTCAGCAATTCGACCTTCTCCAGCAGGCTGGATGCTTCCAGGCTGCCGGTCAGAAAGTCCTGCCCACCGGCGCGCACGGCAGCCAGGCGCGTCGGTGTGTCAGCTTCGTGGTGGCTGAAGAACAGCAGCGGAATGTTCTGCGCCAGGCCGTGTTGTACCTGGGCGGCCAGCAGCAGGCCCTGGCCGCTGCCGGTGAAGTCGACATCCATGATGATGGCCGCAGGCGGGTATTCGCCGACCGAAGCCAGAAACGCGGCAGCGTTGGGCAGCGCCTGCACCAGCAGCCCGAAGAATTCCAGTTGCTGGGCCAGGCGCTGGGCCCGCTCGTGGTCCTGCAACAGGATGTACACCGGCTTGCGCAGGGGCACCAGTACCTCGTCAAGGGAGTCGTCCTTGCGCAGGCCGCTACGCGACAGTTGCGGGTCGGGGCACAGCGGGCTTGGCTCGACGGCTTGGCTCATGACCTGGCTACTTGTAGGTTGGGATATGCAGGGGCAATGATGGCTCTATGCTAGCAGCTCTTTTCCCTCGCATGAGTGCCCTGTATCAACATTGCGTTCAGAACGAATATTCAGTTACCGACTGATTGGTCGCTTATGCGTAAGGCGGTGTCTGCTTTATAGTGCTGCCACGCGGGCTTGCCGTGGCACCCTGGCGCAGGCCTGTGGTCAAAGCCCCTGAACCGTCGTGACTGATTAAGGACAAAGCCATGCTGGATTGGAAAAACCGCGAGGCCAAAGCCGAGCCCCGTGAGCGTGTCGACGGCCGCGGCGCTGCCGCCCGTAGCTACCTTGGCGGCCTTTGGAGCCGAGCCCTGGGAACCCTGATCGGGTTGTATCTGCTGGTGTGCATCGGCTTGGGCTGGTACTGGAGCCAGGAACCTGCGCTGTTCCCGGTGCAGCAGAATGCCCAGGCTGCTGCCGAGCGCAATGGCCAGCAGATGGTGATTGGCTACACCACCGTGGAAACCCTCAAGACCGTGGCCGGCACCCTGCTGAACAAGCCGGGCGGCTACATTTCCAACGACCGCTTCCCGCCAGGGCTGTGGATGGACAACATGCCGAGCTGGGAGTACGGCGTGCTGGTCCAGGTGCGCGACCTGTCCCGCGCCTTGCGCAAGGACTTCGCCCGTTCGCAGTCGCAATCTACCGAAGACGCCGACCTGGCCAAGGCCGAGCCGCGCTTCAACTTCGACAACAAGAGCTGGATCCTGCCCTCGAGCGAGTCGGAGTTCGAAGAGGGCATCAAGTCGCTGTCGCGCTACCAGACCCGTCTGGCTGCTGGCGACAAGGGCGCGATCTTCTATACCCGCGCCGACAACCTGAACAACTGGCTGGGTGACGTCGCCACCCGCCTGGGTTCGCTGTCGCAGCGCCTGTCGGCCAGCGTTGGCCGGGTCAAGCTCAACACCACGCTGAAGACCGAGTCGGTGGTTGCCGGCCAGGCGCCGCAAGTGGACGAAGAGCTGGTGGAAACCCCATGGCTGCAGATCGACAACGTGTTCTACGAGGCCCGTGGCCAGGCCTGGGCGCTGTCGCACTTGCTGCGTGCCATCGAGGTCGACTTTGCCGATGTACTGGCGAAAAAGAATGCCACGGTCAGCGTGCGGCAGATCATTCGTGAGCTGGAAGCCTCGCAAGAGCCGCTGTGGAGCCCGATGGTGCTCAACGGCAGCGGCTTCGGCATGTGGGCCAACCACTCGCTGGTCATGGCCAACTACATTTCCCGGGCCAACGCGGCGGTCATCGACCTGCGCCAGTTGCTGTCGCAGGGTTGAGCATGGCCATCAGCGCCAACGAGGCCGCCCACCGGGCGGCTTCCGACCGTGAGCTGGTCACCTGGGTCGACGAAGCCGACCAGGTACTTGGCGCCTTGCCCCGCGCCGAGCTGCGTGAGCGCGGCCTGATTGGCCGCTGCACGTTCATTCTGCTGTTCAACAGTGCTGGTGAGTTGTGTGTACACCGGCGTACCTTGAGCAAGGCGCTGTACCCAGGGTACTGGGATGTGGCAGCGGGTGGCATGGTCACGGCCGGCGAAGGGTATGCCGAGTCGGCGGCGCGTGAACTGGCCGAGGAGCTGGGCATTGAAGGCGCGGCACTGCGTTTTCATGAGCGGTTCTACTTTGACCAGCCCGATAACCGTTTGTGGTGTGCGGTGTATTCGGCGGTGTCGGATGCGCCGCTGCGGTTGCAGCCGGAAGAGGTGATCGAGGCGCGGTTCATTGGCCTGGCGCAGGCTGAGGAAGAAAGCCTGATGAAGCCGTATTGCCCGGATTCGCTGGCGGCGTTGCAGCGCTACAAAGCCAGCCTGGGATGACGTGGGGACCGCTTTGCGGTCCTTTCGCGACGCAAGGCCGCTCCCACATCGATCGGTGTATGCAGGACCTAGTGGGAACGGCCTTGCGTCGCGACAGGGCTGCAAAGCAGCCCCAGTTCCCGGGTAGTCGCAAAACATTCGCAAAATGCCGCAATCCTGTACTTAGCAATCGCCGCATTTATCGTTACACTGCGCGCCCTTTTCGGGCTGCCGCATGTCTTGCAGCAGTAGCGCCGCCCCTGCCAGAGTGGGGCTTCGCGGTCGGCCTCATCCCCAAGGTACGACCAGTTTTTGTCCTCTGCACCGAGGAACAAAAGTGGCCAAGAAAGCTTCTTCCTTCGCCGCCCTTGGCGGTCTCGTTTACTCCACCGACGCCGGTCGGCACTGCCCCGACTGTGGCCAGCCGGTGGGTGCCTGTACCTGCAAGCAGCAGGTCATCCCCGAAGGCGATGGCATTGCCCGTGTGCGCCGTGAAAGCAAAGGCCGCGGCGGCAAGACCGTGACGACCGTCACCGGTGTGCCATTGCCGCCCGATCAGCTCAAGGAGCTGGCCACCACCCTGAAGCGCCGTTGCGGTACCGGTGGCGCGGTGAAGGATGGGGTCATCGAAATCCAGGGCGAGCATGTCGAGCTGCTGATCGCCGAGCTGATCAAGCAGGGCTTCAAGGCGAAAAAGTCCGGCGGCTGAGCCGGCGCGCATTTTTGCCCAGTGCTTTCTAAACTCGTTGCCGTGGCCAGGGTCTACCCTGGGGCACGGACGAATCGTCATTTTCGGCTTTTACACTGCGCCCGCCAGCATGCAGGGCAGTGTCTTCGACTTATCTATAGGGGACTTGAATGTCCGTACGACGCACACGCAAAGACGATGGTAGCCAATGGACCGTGGCCGACAGCCGCAGTGTTTATGGCATCCGCCATTGGGGCGCTGGTTATTTCGCCATCAATGAGGCCGGGCGCGTCGAAGTGCGCCCCAACGGCCCGAACAGCGCGCCGATCGACCTGTTCGAACAGGTCGACGAACTGCGCCAGAGCGGCTTGTCGTTGCCCTTGCTGGTGCGCTTCCCCGACATTCTGCAGGACCGCGTTCGCCAGCTGACCGGCGCTTTCGACGCCAATATCGCGCGCCTGGAGTACCAGAGCCAGTACACCGCGCTGTACCCGATCAAGGTCAACCAGCAGGAAGCGGTGGTGGAGAACATCATCGCCACGCAGAACGTGTCGATTGGCCTGGAGGCCGGCTCCAAGCCAGAACTGTTGGCGGTGCTGGCGCTGGCGCCGAAAGGCGGCACCATTGTCTGCAACGGCTACAAGGACCGTGAATTCATCCGCCTGGCGCTGATGGGCCAGAAGCTCGGCCACAATGTGTTCATCGTCATCGAGAAAGAGTCGGAAGTGGCCCTGGTGATCGAAGAGGCCGCCGAGCTCAAGGTCAAACCCCAGGTTGGCCTGCGCGTACGCCTGTCGTCGCTGGCTTCGAGCAAGTGGGCCGACACCGGGGGTGAAAAGTCCAAGTTCGGGTTGTCGGCCGCGCAGTTGCTGTCTGTTGTCCAGCGTTTCCGCGATGCCGGGTTGGACCAGGGTATCCGCCTGCTGCACTTCCACATGGGTTCGCAGATCGCCAACCTGGCCGACTACCAGCACGGCTTCAAGGAAGCCATCCGTTACTACGGTGAGTTGCGTGCGCTGGGCCTGCCGGTGGACCACATCGATGTGGGTGGCGGCCTGGGTGTCGATTACGACGGTACCCACTCGCGCAATGCCAGTTCGATCAACTACGACATGGACGACTACGCCGGCGTGGTGGTGGGCATGCTCAAGGAGTTCTGCGATGCGCAGGGCCTGCCGCACCCGCACATTTTCTCCGAGAGCGGCCGTTCGCTGACCGCGCACCACGCCATGCTGGTGATCCAGGTGACCGACGTCGAGAAGCACAACGACCAGGTTCCGACCATCGAGAACAAGGAAGCCTTGCCCGAGACCGTGCAGTGGCTGGTCGACCTGCTTGGCCCGACCGACATCGAGATGGTGACCGAAACCTACTGGCGTGCCACCCACTATATGGGTGACGTGGCTGCGCAGTATGCCGATGGCAAGCTCACCCTGAGCGAGAAGGCCCTGGCCGAGCAGTGCTACTTTGCGGTCTGCCGCCGCCTGCACAACTCGTTGAAGGCGCGCCAGCGTTCGCACCGTCAGGTGCTGGACGAACTCAACGACAAGCTGGCCGACAAGTACATCTGCAACTTCTCGGTGTTCCAGAGCCTGCCCGACACCTGGGCCATTGGCCAGGTACTGCCGATCATCCCGCTGCACCGCCTGGACGAAGAGCCCCTGCGGCGTGCGGTATTGCAGGACCTGACCTGCGACTCCGACGGCAAGATCAACCAGTACGTCGACGAGCAGAGCATCGAGACCAGCATGCCGGTGCATGCGGTGCAGGAGGGCGAGGATTACCTGTTGGGCGTGTTCCTGGTCGGTGCGTACCAGGAAATTCTGGGTGACATGCACAACCTGTTTGGTGACACCGACTCGGTGAACATCTACCAGAACGCCGATGGCAGCGTGTACCACGCGGGCATCGAAACCCACGACACCATCGAGGACATGCTGCGCTACGTGCACCTGTCGCCCGAAGAGTTGATGACCCACTACCGTGACAAGGTTGCCAGCGCCAAGATCACGGCCCGTGAGCGCACGCAGTATCTGGATGCCTTGCGGCTTGGTCTGACCCGGTCGTCGTACCTGTCGTCGTAAATGCCGGGGCCGCTTTGCGGCCCATCGCGACACAAGGCCGCTCCTACAGCTCATCCCTGTAGGAGCGGCCTTGTGTCGCGAAATGAGGGCGAAGCCCTCACCGGCGCTGTCACAGCCACACACAATCCAAATGTGGATATTCACCCGCCTTGCGCACCAGACCGGCGCGAATGGGGTTGGCGATGATATAGCGTGCGGCAACTCTCACATCTTCGTCTTTGCGCAGCGCGCGGTCGTAGAAGCCTGGCTGCCATATGTGCTGGCGCGCAGCACCGGTACGGTAGAGGGCACAACTGCTCCGCGACTTGAAGGCGCACATGAGCTTGCTCAGATGGGTTGGCCCAAGCTCGATCAGCCAATGCAAATGGTCCGGCATCAATACCCAGGCCAGAGTCCGGCAGTCGCCTTGCTGATCGCTGAGTTGCAACTGCCGGATCACCGCGCGCGCAAACCAGAGGTTGCGGAACAAGGGGTACCGCTGGCGAGTAATGGTTGTGAGCAGATACAGTCTGCCCGGCTCTGAGAAGCGCCCTTGGCGCAAACGGTGATTGCCGCGACGATCCATGTCGATTTCCTTTGAACATCCCGTTCGCAGGATAGGAGGCGGGACAAGGATCGGCGCAGGTGGATCATTACTGACTATGACAGTTGGAGCCGCGTTATCCGGTCGATGGGCTATCCCCGCTCAGCCAACCCACAGCCCCCGCTGCTGCAACCGCCACCCCACCCACCCCAACGTCACCGCCCGCAACCCCATGAACCCGAGAAACGCCAACCACAAGCCATGGTTGCCAAACCCGCTCATGGCCACCGCCACCGGCAGCGCAATCAGCACCGAAACCAGCATCGCATTGCGCATCTCCCGCGCGCGGGTGGCGCCGATGAACAAACCGTCCAGCAAGTAGCTCCACACCGCAATCAATGGCAGCAACGCCAGGTAAGGCAAGTACGGGTAAGCCGCTGCGCGGACGCTGTCGATGTCGGTCTGCAGATCGATGAACAGGTGCCCACCCAGCAGGAACATCCCGGCAAACCCGAGACTGGTGATCAGTGACCAACCGCAGGCCACCACCAGCGAGCGGCGCAAGGTGAGGCGATCACCGGCACCGATGGCGTGGCCGCACAGTGCCTCCACCGCATGCGCCAGCCCATCCAGCGCATAGGCGGTCAGCAGCAGGCCATTGAGCAGCAATGCGTTGGCCGCTACGGTCGCCTCGCCCAGGCGTGCGCCTTGCAGGGTGATCAGCAGGAACACCAACTGCAGCGCCAGGCTGCGCAGGAAAATGTCGCGGTTCACGGCCAGCAGCGGTCGCCAGGCGTGCCAGTGCTTCAGTGCTGCCCATGCGACCTGCCCCGGGTAGGCGCGCAGCGCCGGGCGGGTCAGGGCCAGGCCAAGCAGGGCGGCACTCCACTCGGCAATCACCGAGGCCCGCGCTGAACCCAGCACACCCCAGTCCAGGCCCAGAACGAACCACAGGTTCAGCGCGATGTTCAGCAGGTTGGTCGTCAGCAGGATCGCCAGCGGCGCGCGGGCGTTCTGCGTGCCAAGGAACCAGCCGACCAAGGCATAGCTGGCCAGCGCCGCAGGCAGCCCGAGCAGGCGGGTGTGGAAGAAGTCTTCGGTGGCTTGCTGCAGCGCGTCGCTGGGTTGCATCGCATGCAGTGCCAATTGGCTGAAGGGAATGGCCAGCAGGCCAATCAACAGGGCGAAGCCGACCGCCAGCAGCAGCCCTTGAACCAGCACCTGGCGCAACGCCGCGCCGTCGCGCCGCCCTGCGGCCTGGGCGGCGAAACCGGTGGACCCCATGCGCAGGAAGCCCATGAGCCCGACCATGAACGTGAACAACGTGGCGCCCACGGCCACTGCGCCCAACTGATGGGCGTGGGGCAGGTGGCCGATGACGGTGCTGTCGACCAGGGCTACCAAGGGCACGGAGATGTTGGACAGGATCATCGGCGCGGCCAGCGCCCAGACCTTGTGGTGGGTGGGGCGGTGGCGCCAGTCGGCGGTCAGTGCAGTCATTGCGGTCCCTGGGAATCTGGGGCTGCTGCGCAGCCCAATCGCGACACAAGGCCGCTCCCACATTGATCGGCGTACGCAGGCCTTTGTGGGCTATTCTGAATGGGCACAGTGTAACGGCCAGGCAAGCAAACCGCGCGAACATGATTCCGGCCAGCTATAATTGCGGCCCTTAAGTACCCGCTGCCAAAGAGTTCCTACTCCATGTTCAACAAAGGATTGTTGCTGGCCTGCGCGCTGGCCTTGCTCAGTGCCTGTGACTCTTCCACGCCGGACAAACCGGCGCCGGCCGAGAAGCCGGCAGCCACCGCGGCCGCCGAGGCCCCCGCTGCCAAACGCGAAGACCCTGCTGTGCTCGCCAAGCGCTATGCAGGCCGCGAGCTGACTGTGCTCGACGTTTCCGAAGTGCAGCTCGACGGCGCCGCGACGCTGTCGATCAGCTTCTCTGCCCCGCTGGATGCCAAGCAGGACTTCGCCACCAAAGTGCACCTGGTCGATACCGTCAAAGGCAAACTCGATGGCGCCTGGGAGCTCTCCGACAACCAGATGGAGCTGCGCCTGCGCCACCTCGAACCCCAGCGCAAGCTGGTGCTGACCGTGGACAAAGGCCTGCTGGCGGTGAACGGCGAGCAACTGGCCAGTGAGTCGGTGACCCGCCTGGAAACCCGCGACATGCAGCCGACCATCGGCTTCGCCAGCCGCGGTTCGCTGCTGCCCACACGCCTGGCAGAGGGCCTGCCGGTCATCGCCCTGAACGTCGACAAGGTCGATGTCGAATTCTTCCGGGTCAAGCCGGAGATGCTCTCGAACTTCCTGGCCAGCTGGGGGCGCAACAGCAGCCTGTACTACTACCAGTCCAAGGAAACCCTGGACATGGCCGAACTGGTCTACAGTGGCCGCTTCGACCTGAACCCGGCACGCAACACGCGCGAGACCGTGCTGCTGCCCATCGCTGGCATCAAGCCGCTGCAGGCGCCTGGCGTGTACCTGGCGGTGATGCGTGCCTCCGGCACCTACGATTACTCGCAGCCGGCCACCCTGTTCACCCTCAGCGACATTGGCGTTTCCGCGCACCGCTACCGTGACCGCCTGGACGTATTCGCCCAGGCGTTGGAAGGCGGCAAGGCCATGAGCGGCGTCAACCTGGAAATCCATGACGACAAGGGCAAGCTGCTGGCCCAGGCCGCCACCGATGGCAAGGGCCACGCCCAGTTGCCGATCACGCCCAAGGCCGACACCCTGATCGCCACCCAGGGTGTGCACACCACGCTGCTGCGCTTGAACACGGCCGCGCTGGACCTCGCCGAGTTCGACATCACCGGGCCCCAGGCCAACCCCTTGCAGTTGTTCATCTTCGGCCCGCGCGATCTGTATCGCCCGGGCGAAACAGTGCTGCTCAACGGCCTGCTGCGTGACCAGGACGGCAAGCCCGTCAAGGCCCAACCGGTGAACGTGGAAGTGCGCCGCCCGGATGAACAGGTCAGCCGCAAGTTCGTCTGGGAGGCCGATGCCAATGGCCTGTTCCAGTACCAGTTGCAGCTGGCCAGCGAGGCCCCCACCGGTCGCTGGCAGCTGTTGCTCGACCTCGGCGGTGGGCGCCAGCAGGTCTATGAATTCCTGGTTGAAGACTTCCTGCCCGAGCGCCTTGCGCTGGAGCTCAAGGGCAGCAGCCAGCCACTGTCACCGGATGAAAACGCGCGTATCCAGGTCACTGGCCGTTACCTGTACGGCGCTCCGGCGGCCGGCAACCGCCTGAGTGGCCAAGCCTACGTGCGCCCCTTGCGCGAGGCGGTGCCGGCGTTGCCGGGTTACCAGTTCGGCTCGGTCACCGAAACCGAACTGAACCAGGACCTGGAGCTGGATGAAGTCACCCTCGACCAGGCGGGCAAGGCCGTGGTCGATATCGAAAGCCGCTGGGCCGAAGCCCGCTCGCCGTTGCAACTGACCGTGCAGGCCAGCTTGCAGGAGTCCGGCGGCCGGCCGATCACCCGGCGCCTGGAACAGCCGATCTGGCCGGGCGAGCGCCTGCCAGGCTTGCGCGGCCTGTTTGACGGTGAGGAAACCGATAGCGACGGGCCGGTGGAGTTCGAGGTACTGGTGGCCGACCACGACGGCAACAAGCTGGCGGCCAACGACCTCAAGGTGCGCCTGGTGCGTGAGCGCCGTGATTACTACTGGAACTACTCGCAAAGCGATGGCTGGAGCTATGCCTACAACGAGAAGTTCCTGACCCAGAACGAAGAGACGGTCAGCGTCAAGGCCGGCTCCACGGCCAAGCTGAGCTTCCAGGTGGAATGGGGCCCTTACCGGGTCGAGGTGGAAGACCCGCAGACCGGCCTGGTGTCCAGCGAGCGCTTCTGGGCCGGTTACCGTGCCCAGGACAACGCCGAAGGCGGTGCCGTACGCCCCGACCAGGTCAAACTGGCGCTGGACAAGCCGGCCTATGCTGATGGCGCCACGGCCAAAGTCACCGTGACCCCCCCGGCTGCGGGCAGCGGTTACCTGATGATCGAGTCCAGTGACGGCCCGCTGTGGTGGCAGGAAATCGACGTGCCCGCCGAGGGCAAGACGTTCGACGTGCAACTGGACAAGGCCTGGGCCCGCCACGACCTGTACATCAGTGCGCTGGTAATCCGCCCTGGCGAGCGCAAGGCCAATGCCACGCCCAAGCGTTCGGTCGGTGTGCTGCACCTGCCGCTGGACCGCGCCGGCCGCAAGCTGGCGGTGAGCCTGCAAGCCCCTGAGAAAATGCGCCCCAAACAGCCGCTGACGGTGAACGTCAAGGCCGCCAACGCCGACGGTAGTGTGCCGCGGCAAGTGCATGTGCTGGTGTCTGCAGTGGACGTAGGTATTCTCAATATCACCGACTTCAAGACCCCTGACCCGTTCGCCAGCCTGTTCGGGCGCAAGGCCTACGGTGCCGACCAGCTGGACATCTACGGCCAGTTGATCGAGGCCGGGCAAGGCCGCCTGGCCAGCCTGGCATTCGGCGGTGACGCGGCCATGGCCAAGGGGGGCAAGCGCCCCAACACCACGGTGACCATCGTCGCCCAGCAAAGCGTGCCGGTTACCCTGGATGACAACGGCCAGGGCCAGGTAACGGTCGATATCCCCGACTTCAATGGTGAACTGCGCCTGATGGCCCAAGCCTGGACCGACGACCACTTCGGCATGGCCGAAGGCAAGACGGTAGTCGCTGCGCCGCTGATCGCCGAGCTGTCGGCACCGCGTTTCCTCGCCGGCGGCGACCGCACCAACCTGGCCCTGGATTTGGCCAACTTGTCGGGCCGGGCCCAGCAGTTGCAGGTTGAAGTCAGCAGCGAAGGGCAACTGAGCCTGGCCGCCAATGCCTTGCATACCGTGGCCCTGGCCGAAGGCCAGCGCTCGACGCTGCTGATTCCAGTGCAGGCCCAGGGCGGCCTGGGGCAGGGCAAGGTCCGGGTGCGTGTCACCGGGTTGCAACTGCCCAACGAGCCAAGCACCGCCTTCGAGCGCGAGTGGGCGCTGGGCGTGCGCCCTGCCTACCCGGCGATGCTCAAGCACTACCGCGTGGCCTTGAAGGACCAGCCATGGACGCTGCCCGAAGCAGACCTGGCGGCCTTCGAACCGGCGGGCCTGGAAGCCAGCCTGGCCTTGTCGAGCCGGCCACCGCTCAACCTGGCCGAGCAGATCCGCGCGCTGGAGGCGTACCCGTACGGTTGCCTGGAGCAGACCACCAGTGGCCTTTACCCGTCGTTGTATGCCGATGCCCAAAGCCTCAAGCGCCTGGGCATCAAGGGTGAGCCGGCAGATGTGCGCAAGCGCAAGATCGAGATGGGCATCGAGCACCTGCTGGGCATGCAGCGCTACAACGGTAGCTTTGGCCTGTGGAGTTCGGACAGCGAGGAGGAATACTGGCTGACCGCCTATGTCACCGACTTCCTCCTGCGGGCCCGCGACCAAGGTTATGGGGTACCGGCCGAAGCGCTGAAGAAGGCCAGCGAGCGCCTGCTGCGCTACCTGCAGGAGCGCAACCTGATCGAGGTCGACTACAGCGAAAACGCCGAACATACCCGCTTCGCCGTGCAGGCCTATGCCGCGCTGGTGCTCGCGCGCAGCCAGCAAGCGCCGCTGGGCGCGTTGCGTGGTTTGTTCGAGCGCCGGGCCGATGCCCGCTCTGGGCTGCCGCTGGTGCAACTGGCGGTGGCACTGGACAAGATGGGCGACAAACCGCGTGCCCAGCAAGCCCTGCAAGCCGGGCTTGGCATCAGCCGCAGCAAGGGGTGGATGGCTGACTATGGCAGCCCGCTGCGTGATCAGGCGCTGATCCTGGCGCTGCTGCAGGAAAGCAACCTGGCCACCAACCAGGTCGACCAGCGTCTGTTTGCCCTGTCGGATGAACTGGCGGCCAACCGCTGGCTGTCGACCCAGGAGCGAAATGCCTTGTTCCTCGCCGGCCGTGGCCTGCTGGGCAAGCCCGAGGGCCAGTGGCAGGCGCGCCTGGACAGTGCCGGCGAAGTGCGCGAATTGAACAACGCCGAGTCTGGCATGAAGCTGGAGGGCCCGCTGCTGGCCTCGCCGCTGAGCGTGCAGAATGAAGGCAGCGCGACCCTCTACCAGCAACTGACATTGTCTGGCTACCCGCGCCAGGCGCCTGCCACCGGCGGTAACGGCATGCAGATCCGCCGCGAATACCTGGGCATGAATGGCCAGCCACTGGACCTGCACAACCTGCGCAGTGGCGATCTGGTCCTGGTACACCTGGCGCTCAAGGCCCAGGACCGCGTGCCCGACGCGCTGGTAGTGGACCTGCTGCCGGCTGGCCTGGAGCTGGAGAACCAGAACCTGGCGCAAAGTGCCGCCAGCCTGGACAACGCCAGCACTGCGGTGAAGGAATGGCGCGAATCGATGCAGAACGCCAGCGTGGTGCATCAGGAGTACCGTGATGACCGTTATGTGGCGGCGCTCAAGCTCGACGGTTATGGCACCACGCACCTGTTGTACCTGGCGCGGGCGGTGACCCCGGGCACCTACCGCGTACCGCCGCCGCAGGTTGAGTCGATGTATCGGCCGAACCTGCAGGCGGTGGGTGATGGGCAAGGCGAGATGACGGTAAAAGCCCGCTAGGCTTGTGCTGCTGTTATTGGCCTCATGCTGGCAAGCCAGGTGCTGCACCTGGCTTCGATGCCGCTGCGGTCACCGTGGCAGCCGGCTTGCTGGCGATCGGACCGCCGTGCGGCTTCCCGGGCGGCCCCCGGGAAGGCTCAGTGGATGACCCAGCTCATTACCCACAACCCCAGCACCAGCCAGATGATCCCAAGGATGATCGACGCACGCATGAATGCGCGGATGGCCGAGTACAGCAGCATCAGGCCGATGATCAGGGCCAGGATGCTGACCAGCGAGGTGTCCATGCCCAAGGTGCGCGCCAGGCCGTCGATGAAATTGCCACCGGCATTGGCCAGCAGGTTGAACAGCCCGCTCAATGCGTCGACGATGAAGCGAATCAACGATCCCAGTGCCTGGCCCAGCCACTCGAAAAAACCTTCTACATGCATAGTTGCTTCCTGATGAACGAGCCGGCGAGTTTGCCGTCCCAAAGCCTTTGGCCATTACCTGGCCAGGTCGGTTCCCGATGCCAAGCTTAGCGCGGCCACGCAGCCGTGCGGGCAGGTTGTTGCGCGCCGTGCTGCTCGGCCTGCTGTTGCTGGCTGGCCTGTTGTGGCTGGCAGACCGCATCTGGCCCGTGCCCATGCCGGGCGACGACCTGGCGCGGGTAGTGCTGGCCGAGGATGGCACACCGTTATGGCGGTTTGCCGATACTGATGGCGTGTGGCGTTACCCGGTCAGCCCTGATGAGGTTTCACCGCTGTATCTGCAGGCGTTGTTGACCTACGAAGACCGCTGGTTCTATCACCACCCCGGGTTCAACCCGCTGGCGCTGGCCCGTGCTGCCTGGCTGAACCTGCGCGGTGGGCGAGTGGTGTCGGGCGGCAGCACGCTGTCGATGCAGGTGGCCCGCCTGCTCGACCCGCACGACCGCACCCTGGCTGGCAAACTGCGCCAGCTGTGGCGCACGTTGCAACTGGAATGGCACCTGTCCAAGCGCGAGATCCTGCAAATCTACCTGAACCGCGCGCCGTTCGGCGGTACCTTGCAGGGGGTGGCCGCAGCCAGTTGGGCCTACCTGGGCAAGTCGCCGCGGCACCTGACCCCGGCCGAAGCCGCGTTGCTGGCGGTGTTGCCGCAGGCACCCAGCCGCCTGCGCCCCGACCGCCACCCCGAGCGGGCACAGCGCGCACGCGACAAGGTACTGCAGCGCCTGGCGGAGTATCAGGTGTGGCCGGCACGGCAAATTCGTGAAGCGGCCGAAGAACCGCTGGTGCTGGCCCCACGGCAAGAGCCAGCGCTGGCGCCATTGCTGGCGCGGCGCTTGAACAGCGCCAACAGCCCACCGCTGATCCGCACCACACTCGATGCCGCCTTGCAACGGCGCCTCGAAGACTTGCTGCTGGGCTGGCGCGCACGGCTGCCAGAGCGCACGTCTGCCGCCATTCTGGTGGTCGAAGCACAGACCATGGCCGTGCGTGCCTACCTGGGGTCGATCGACCTGGCCGACGAGCGCCGCTTTGGCCATGTCGACATGGTGCGTTCGCTGCGCTCGCCCGGCTCTACGCTCAAGCCTTTCCTGTACGGCATGGCATTGGACGACGGCCTGATCCATTCCGAATCGCTGCTGCAGGATGTACCGCGACGCTACGGCGACTACCGGCCCGGCAATTTCTCCATGGGTTTCAGCGGCCCGGTGTCGGCCAGCTCGGCGTTGGCGCTGTCGCTGAACCTGCCGGCAGTGCAGCTGCTGGAAGCCTACGGCCCCAAGCGCTTTGCCGCGCAACTGCGTATGGCGGGTATGCCACTGGCACTGCCGCCTTTGGCAGAGCCCAACCTGTCGCTGATCCTGGGCGGCGCCGGCAGCCGCCTGGAAGACCTGGTTGGCGGCTACGCGGCGTTTGCCCGGGGCGGCAATAGCGCGCAGGTACGCCTGCAACCGCAGGACCCGCTGCTCGAGCGGCGTCTGTTGTCGCCGGGTGCAGCTTGGATCGTGCGGCGTATTCTCAGCGGCCAGGCACGCCCCGACCGCGACCCGCATGCCGAACTGGTGCAGCGCCCGCAACTGGCCTGGAAGACCGGCACCAGCTATGGCTTTCGCGATGCCTGGTCGATTGGCGTGGGCCCGCGCTACTTGATTGGTGTGTGGATCGGTCGCCCAGACGGTACGCCGGTAGCCGGGCAGTTCGGCCTGGCATCGGCCGCCCCCCTGATGTTGCAGGTGCACGACCTGTTGAGCAATCGCGACAGCCAGCGGGGTATCAGCGTGCCAGTCTTGCCGGTGCCCGCCAGTGTCGGCGTGGCCGCGATCTGTTGGCCGCTTGGCCAGCCCATGGCCAGGCAGGACACTAACTGCCGGCGCCAGCGGTTTGCCTGGACCTTGGACGGCACCACGCCGCCAACCTTGCAGGCCGCCGACCAGCCGCTGGGCCTGGGCTTGCGCGAGACGGTGTGGGTCAACCCGCATGGCTTGCGTGTGGATGGGAGTTGCCCAGGCGCCACGGCCCGCGATATTGCCCTGTGGCCGGCACCGCTGGAGCCTTGGCTACCGCGGATGGAGCGGCGTGCCGCACGGTTGCCGGCCATCGACCCAAACTGCCCGCCACAGGTACCGGCCAGCGCACCACCGCTGTCGATCGTGGGGGTGCGCCCAGGCGACAATCTGCGGCGGCCGGCCACCAGCAGCGAGCCTTTGCAGTTGCATGTTTCGGCCCTGGGAGGCGGCGGCCGGCGTTGGTGGTTCCTCAATGGCCAGCCGCTGGGGGAGACCCAGGGGCAGGACAGCCTGCTGCTGCGTTTGCCCCAGGTTGGCCAGGCCGAACTCAGCGCCCTGGATGAAAGCGGTGAGACTGCCCGGGTGGCGTTTCAGGTCAGTGAGTAGGTGCCCGAGCGCAATGTGGAGCGGTAATACGCCCCGGGTACAACAGGCCGCCGGTCAGTGGGTAGTGAAGCGTTGATGCACTGGCGATGAGCTGGGCGTCAGCGCCAGCGCCAATTGGGTACGGTTATGCATATGTGTCAACCGCAGCACCTGCGACACGTACAGTTTGACGGTGTTCTCGGTGATCCCCAGTTCACAGGCAATCTGGTAATTGGTCTTGCCCTTGCTCACCAGCCGCGCGACCTCCAACTGGCGGGGCGACAGTTTCTCGAACGCTGCGGGGAGCTCGCTCTCGCTCTCTTCGCCATCCGTGGCACGCCGGTGGGCGCCTTGGCCGCGGGCTTTCTCCAGCTCCTGATAGAGCTCGTCCACAGACTCGGCCAAGTCTTGCAAACGCTGGTTCAAGCCGCCCAGGTTGCGGAGGTTGCGCCGGCGCTCGAGCAAGGCCTGCTCCTGCTGGCGCACACCTTCGAGCAGTTCCTCAAGGTCCATGGGTTTCTGGTAATAGTCGGCAAAACCTGCGCGCAGGGCGCGGATCACGTCCTGTTTTTCCCCCCGGCCGGTCAGCATGATGGCCTCGAACATGCGTTGGCTGCCGTCGATCTCCTTCAAGGCGCGCACCAGCTCGATGCCGTCCCGTTCGGGCATTTCGAGGTCGCAGATGATGAGGCCAACTGCGGGGTCCGACGTATACCGCTCTATGGCTTCGTCGGTGGAATAGGCGGGTACGCAGGTGTAACCCGCGGTTTCAAGGTATTCACATAGCTGCTCGACAATGACCGGTTGGTCGTCGACCACCAATACCTTCACTTCACTCACTGGTCTGGACACGATCAACTCCCTGTTCGTATACGGCCCTGCTCCCGGGCCAGACGCTCTGGCAATGTAAAAAGTAGTCGCACACGGCGATTCTGTACAAAACCTGTACACATTGTCCGACCACAGGCATCGCTATTGGATCCATACGGCTGTCAGCAGAAAGCCGGTGAGCACATAGGGGACGAACGCCTGCTTGTCGCCCATTTCCTCGGCCAGGGCTTGCAGGCGCTTCTTGATCTTGGGGTTGAGCAGCAGCCATAGACGCCGACGGGCCAGCAGCCAGACCAGCACGCTGACCCCAGCGCCAATGAACGTGCCAAGCACGTATTGCGTGCCGCTGGCCAAGGCCAGGGCGCCCATCAGCTTGACATCATCGGCGCCGAAGTGGCCGTACATATAGCCGGGCAGGGTCAACAGCATGACGATGGCCAGCGCCCATCCGGCATCGCTGGCATCGGCCCCCATCCAGCTATGGCCAGTGGCGAACAGCCAGAGCAGGGCACAGCTGGCCACACCCAGGGTAAGCAGGTTGGAGATCTGGCGTTGACGCACATCCTGTTCGGAGCACAAGGCAAGCCACAGCAGCAGTACAATGCTTTGCATTGGCAGGTCGCCCTTCCTAAAAGTTGAACACTTCTACCCGGTCAGTCAGGTTTCCTTGACTGAAGATAGACCGGAACGTGCGCACGAGTAGGCCTTGCAACCGAAAAAGGCGTAGTCGGAACGGATTTTGTCGTAGCTGTCACCGGGGGCTGCGCTTGAGCCCCTGGCTGCTTTTGGAGGTTATTTCCGGCTACCCGGCGGGTAATTGCCCAGCACCTTGGCCACGGTGTTCTGAATGGCGCTGTTACGCTCTTCAGGGCCCGGTGGGTAGTTGTTCATGATCTGCTCGGCACTGCCGCGCCAGACCAGCTTGCCGTCACGGCCATCGAAAAGGTCGATCTGAATGGTGGCCACCTTGTAATCGACGCTGCGGGTTTCGTTGTACATGGGGCCACCCCAGTACCCGCCCCAATAACCACCCCAGCCCCCGCCGTAATTGGTGGTGATCTGTTGCTGGCGCTGCTCGACGATCAGGTAGGTGCGTACGGTCAGGTCTGGCCGCGCGCCGCCCTGCACCGGGCGCAGGCCGCGCTGGTCGAGCTGCTCGGCCACTGCCGTACGAATGCGCTGCTCGGTCAGGTCGCTCTTGATGCGAGGGTCATCCGGGCGGTACTGCAAACCTGGCTCCTGCCATGCCCAGCTGCGGTAGGCGGCAAAGTCGCGGCTGGCATCGAAATCCTGCTGAACGTTAGTGCTCGAGCAGGCTGACAATACCAGCGCGAATGACAGTAGAACGAGACGGCGCAACATGATGGTTCTCCGTTGGCTATTAACTGGGAGGATAGCCGCTGAGCGCCTTGTGCACAGCATCGCGCACGGCGTTTTCGCGTTCGCGTGGCGAGTCCTTGTCGCTGCCGCTTTCGGCGCTGGCGCTCCATACCGGTTGGCCGGTACGGGCGTCGTAGAGGTCGATGCGCACCACCATCACCTGCACCTCGTAGGTCCGCACCACTGGCACGCTGGCATAGCCGCCGTAGCCATGGCGGTAACCGCCATAGCCCACGCTGCCGTAGGGGTAAGGGTCATAGGTGTCGTAATCGCGCACTTGCCGCAAGCGCCTTTCCAGGCGCATGTCGGCGCTTACCAGCAAGTCGCCGGGGCCGCCCCGCGCCGGGCGCAGGCCATGCTGGTCGAGGGCACCACCAACGGCATCGGCCAGGGGCGCCGGGTCGGCCCCCGCCGAGCCACTGGGCAACCGGCCGTTACGCCAGCTCCAGCTGCGGTAGCGCCCATAGTCCCGTGCCGGTGCCGGGTAGGCGCTGGCATCGAAGATAGCGGCCGCCTGGGCCGGCGCCGGGGGCAACGGCCGGCTGCTGGCAACATACGGATTGGGGCTCTGGCAGCCAGCCAGGGCCAGCGGCAGCAGGGCCAGGTACAACAGACGGTATGGCATGTATTCCTCCCGGCAGGCCGCTCAGCGAGGGCGGCAAACCCAGTGCAGATAGCGCCCGAGCCGGGCGAACCCAGGGTGGCGGCGGTACGCCAGCTCCATCTCCAGCAGGTCGAGCAGTTCGGCCTTGGCCTGGAACTCCTTGGGCATGTAGTCGTGGAACACCCGCACACCGCTTTCACTTTGCACCTGCCACAAGGGTTCAAGGTGCGCCTTGAGCTCGCGTGGATCAAGCGGTTTCTGTGGCGTCAGGCTCTGCTTTTCACCTTCCAGGCGGTTGCTGCGCAGCTTGCGGAAATGGCCTTTGAGCAAGTTGCGATAGACCAGGGCGTCGCGGTTGTAGAACGCCAGCGACAACCAGCCACCCGTGGCGGTGAGCTGGTGCAGCACGGGCAGGATGCTCTCGGGTTCGGCCAGCCATTCCAGCACAGCGTGGCACAGCACCAGGTCGTAGGGCTCGTTCAATTGGCCGAGCAGGTCTTGCCAGGGGGCCTGGACGAAGGTGGCCGTCTGGCCGGCTTCGGCAAAACGGGCCCGGGCGCCGTCGAGCATGGGTGCAGCCGGTTCTGCCAGGGTCACCTGGTGACCACGTTCGGCCAGCCACAAGGCCATGTGACCCAGGCCGGCGCCGATATCCAGAACACGCAACGGGCGATCAGGCAGCGCCTCGGCCAGGTCGGCCTGCAAGACGGCCAGGCGGATCGCGCCCTTGGCGCCGCCGTAGATCTTTTCCGCGAAGCGGGTGGCCAGTTCATCGAAATGACGGTCGTTCATCGAGCGAAACGCCTCTCGCTGTCGGCCAGCTTGGCTCGCACCACCTGGTCCATGTCCAGGCCCAGCTCACTGCACAACAGCAGCAGGTAGAGCACCACGTCACCGACTTCCTGCCCGGCGTGGGCCAATTTGTCGGCAGGCAGCTGGCGCGATTCGTCTTCGCTCAGCCACTGGAAAATCTCGACCAGCTCGGCCATTTCGACGCTGGCGGCCATGGCCAGGTTCTTCGGGCTGTGAAAGCCACGCCAGTCGTTGTTGTCACGGATCTGGTGCAGGCGTTGGGTAAGCTCTTGCAGGTTCATCGGGTTTCTCCAAATGCTGCATAGCTTCTGCCCTGGCCCGATGCAAAGCAAGGGGCCGCCGCGTTGCGGCCCCTGGGCCCGGCAATGAGCTCTAGAGCTGATCCCAGCGGCCGAGCATATGCAGTATGCCCCCATGCCCATCCAGCCGCAGCACACCTGCAGGCCCCGCCTCGCTGGCACTGAGCACCACTTCGGAGGGCAACCTGACCGGCTTGCGGAAAGCCACCTCAAAGGCATAGCCGCTGTGCGGCAGGTGCCCGCGCAATGCGGCCAGTGCCATGGCCTTTGTCCACATGCCATGGGCAATGGCCGTGGGAAAGCCGAACAACCGTGCACTCACCGCACTCAGGTGGATAGGGTTGTAGTCCCCGCACACCTTGGCATAACGCCGACCGATGTCACTGTCGGCATACCAGCGGGTGGCCTCGGGCAAGCAGGGCGGTTCGTCGTCGGCACGCCCGCCGGCCTGGCCATCCAGCTTCAGTCCACGTACCAGCATGCGGCTTGTTTCACGCCAGAGCACGCCGATGCCATCTTCGGCTTCGGTGACCAGGTCGAAGGTGCCACCTTTGTCATGCGCCTGCAGGTTGTGCGCATACACCGCAAAGCGCAGCCCTTCGATAGCGCCCAGTGGCCGCAGCACTTCGATGCGATTTTGCAGGTGCACCAGCCCCAGCAGCGGGAAGGGAAAGTCACGGGCGGTCATCAGCTGCAATTGCAGCGCAAAAGCCATGACGTGTGGATAAGTAGCCGGCAGGCGGCCATCGTCGGGGAAGTTGCAAAGCCGCCGATAGGCGTCCAGGTTGGCCGGCTCAACCTGGATGAAACAGCGCAGGCCATCGTCGGGCAGGTGCTCACCGCTGATCGTGCGCTTGCTGGCGGCACGCAGGTACAGGCTGGGGCGGGCAGCCGGGCTATGCAGGTCGTGCCATTGTCGGCTCATGGTCAGGCCCCCATCAGTGCCTGGCCGCAAACACGCAGCACCTGGCCGTTGACCGCCCCCGAGCCCGGCTGGCTGAGCCAGGCAATGGCCTCGGCCACGTCCTGCGGGCGACCGCCCTGGCCCAGCGAACTCAAGCGTCGCCCGGCTTCGCGCAGGCCCATGGGCATGGTTGCGGTCATGTGGGTTTCGATGAAGCCGGGGGCTACGGCGTTGATGCTCGCGCCCCGCTCGGCGAGCCTCGGCGCCCAGGCCTGGGCCAGGCCGATCAGCCCGGCCTTGCTGGCGGCATAGTTGGCCTGGCCGCGGTTGCCGGCAATGCCGCTGACCGAGGCTAGCAAGGTTATGCGCGCATGTTCACCCAACGCGCCACCGTCAAACAGCGCCTGGGTCAGCACCTGTGGCGCCTGCAGGTTGACCGCGAGCACGGCGTCCCAATAGTCCGGGGTCATGTTGGCCAGGGTCTTGTCGCGCGTGATGCCAGCATTGTGCACAACGATGTCTATGGTGTCGGGCAGGGCAGCCAGCAGTTGTGAGGCGGCATCGCTGGCGCAGATGTCCAGCGCCAGGGCCTTGCCGCCAAGCCGGGCAGCGAGCGCATCGAGTTCTCGGCTGGCCTGTGGCACATCCAGCAGCAGAACGTCGGCACCGTCACGTGCCAAGGTTTGCGCAATGGCCGCACCGATACCGCGCGCGGCGCCGGTAACCAGTGCACGGCGGCCAGCCAACGGGCGGGTCCAGTCCTCGACCTGGCTGGCGCAGGCTCCAAGGCGCAGCACCTGGCCGGAGATGAACGCGCTCTTGGGCGAGAGGAAGAAGCGCAAGGCACCTTCCAGTTGGTCTTCAGCGCCGGGGCCGACGTACAGCAACTGAGCGGTTGCGCCATTGCGCAGTTCCTTGGCCAGCGAGCGGCTGAAGCCCTCCAGGGCGCGCTGGGCGATACTGGCCTGCGGGTTGTCGAGGCTTTCCGGTGACCGGCCCAGCAGCACGACGTGGGCGCACGGGCCCAGGCTGCGCAGCAGCGGCTGGAAAAATTCGCGCAACTGCTTCAGCTCATCGCTGTCGGACAAGTGACTGGCGTCGAACACCACGGCTTTGATTTTCGGCCCCAGGCCAGCGACCCAAGGCTCGCCCTGCAGGTGGTCGGCATTGAAACGGTATACGTTATCGGTAAGGCGCGCGGCGAAGGCTTCGACCTGGCCTGCCAGGGGGCCGCCGCCCAACACCAGCGCCCCCTCCACCGGGCGCAGGCGGCCAGCCTGCCAGCGCTCCAGAGGCGCAGGGCGTGGCAGGCCCAGGGCATCCACCAGGCGGCGGCCAAGGTTGGAGTTGGCAAAACCGAGGTAGCGATCGCTCATGAGTAGGTCTCCGCAAAGGCAAGCTTGAAAGTGTGGACCAAGTTTGTGGCATGGTCGTTCGACCATGGGTAAGAACACCCAGGCAGTACGGTTCAATTTGTTTCAGGAGGAACAGGCATATGCGTTCACTTCGCCGGGTCGCGATCTTGGGCGGCAACCGAATTCCCTTTGCCCGCTCCAATGGGGCCTACGCCACCGCCAGCAACCAGGCGATGCTGACCGCGGCCCTCGAAGGGCTGATCGAGCGCTATCGCCTGCATGGGCTGCGCTTGGGTGAGGTGGTCGCTGGCGCGGTGCTCAAGCAGTCGCGCGACATGAACCTGACCCGCGAATGTGTGCTGGGCTCGCGGCTTTCGCCGCAAACCCCTGCCTACGACCTGCAGCAAGCTTGCGGCACCGGCCTGGAGGCGGCGCTGCTGGTGGCCAACAAGATTGCGTTGGGGCAGATCGACAGCGGCATCGCCGGTGGCGTGGACACCACGTCGGATGCGCCGATTGCGGTCAACGAAGGCCTGCGTCATATCCTGCTGCAGGCCAACCGTGGCAAAAACCTGGGCGAACGGCTCAAGCCTTTTCTGCAGTTGCGCCCGCACCATCTGCGCCCTGAGTTGCCACGCAACGGCGAGCCGCGCACCGGGTTGTCGATGGGCGAGCATTGCGAACGCATGGCCCAGGCCTGGAAGATTGACCGTGCCGCCCAGGACGAGTTGGCGTTGCTCAGCCACCAGCGGCTGGCGGCTGCCTATGCCGAAGGTTGGCACGATGACCTGCTGACACCATTTCTGTCGCTGATGCGCGACAACAACCTGCGCGCGGACCTGACACTGGAGCAGTTGGCCAAGCTCAAGCCGGCCTTCGACCGCAGTGGCCAGGGTACGTTGACGGCAGGCAATTCCACGCCCTTGACCGATGGTGCGTCGCTGGTGCTGCTGGCCAGTGAAGAGTGGGCCGCGCAACAGGGGTTACCGGTGCTGGCCTACCTGGTCGATGGTGAAACCGCAGCAGTGGACTTCGTCACTGGCCGCGAGGGGCTGCTGATGGCACCGGCGTATGCAGTGCCACGCTTGCTGGCCCGCAACGGCCTGACCTTGCAGGACTTTGACTACTACGAAATCCACGAAGCCTTTGCGGCCCAGGTGTTGTGTACGCTCAAGGCCTGGGAAGACGCTGGGTACTGCCGTGAGCGGCTGGGGCTGGATGCGCCGTTGGGGGCCATCGACCGCAGCAAGCTCAACGTCAGGGGCAGTTCGCTGGCTGCCGGGCACCCGTTTGCCGCGACCGGCGGGCGAATACTGGCCAACCTGGCGAAATTGCTGGCAACGGCAGGGAAGGGGCGCGGCTTGATTTCCATTTGTGCGGCGGGCGGGCAAGGGGTCACGGTCATCGTCGAGCGGTGAAGAACCGCCGTCTGTTGGCAGGCATGCCCGCGAAGCAGGCGGCAGATATCCCGCAGGCGTCGACCGTAACTGTTAGGCTTGTCTGGTCAGCACTAACAGAAGCCGCCATGCCGATCATCGGACAGCCCCGTCCCATTCCTGAACTCAAGCAGTTGCCCAGGCCACTGTACGCACGTGCCGAAAGCCTGGGCGCCGGTTCCTGGACCACACGCCACCAGCACGACTGGGTACAGTTTTCCTACGCTATCAGCGGCGTGCTGGGTGTTTACACCGACGCAGGCAGCTACTTTGCGCCACCGCAGTGGGGGGTGTGGATCCCGGCTGACGCCGAGCATGCGGTGGTGACCTCGATGCAGGCCGAAATGCGCAGCCTGTATGTACGCCGGGACGCCTGCCCCTGGGCTGCCCCGCAGTGTCGGGTATTGGAGGTGACGCCGCTGGCGCGTGAGTTGATCAAGCAGTTCTGCCTGTACCCAGCCGATTACCCTGAGGGCGATAGTGCGCAGGCGCGGCTGGTGGCGGTGCTGCTCGACCAGTTACGAACCCTGCCGGAAGTCGGCTTTTCCTTGCCGTTGCCGCGCCACCCAGGTTTGCTGGCGCTGTGCAATGGCTTGATCGCAGCGCCGGACCAGGCGCAGACCTTGCAGCAATGGGCGCGGCAACTGGGGTGTTCCGAAAAAACGCTGATGCGCCTGTTCCAGCGTGAAACCGGCTTGAGCTTTCGCAACTGGCGCCAGCGCATGCGCTTGCTGTCGTCGCTGGCCTTGCTGGAGGCGGGGGAGAGCGTGACCGAGGCGGCGCTGGGTTGTGGGTATGATTCCACATCCGCGTACATTGCGGCGTTCAAGCAGCTGTTTGGGGCAACGCCGGGGGAGTTGAGGCTCTGACCAGGGGTTGCCGGTGCTGGCCTATGTGTAGCTGAAGCCGCCCCGGTACGGGGCGGCCTGCACCGGCGCCTTGTCAGGTGCGGAACCTGCGCACCAGTACGTCCAGTTCATTGGACAACCCGGCCAGGCTTTCCGAATCCTGGCGTGCTGCCTGGGCCAACTCGGCCACCAACTGCGCATCCCCATGAATCTGGCTGATGTGGCGGTTGATATCTTCGGCTACCTGGTGCTGTTCCTCGGCTGCGGTTGCAATCTGCGTGTTCATGTCACGGATCACGTCCACCGACTCGCGGATCTGCCCGAAACTGTCGCGGGCCAGGCCGATACGGCTGACCGACTGCTGCGAAACTTCCAGGCTGGCGTGCATCTGTGCAGCCACCTCGGAGGTGCGGTTGGCCAGGTTGCCCAGCAAACCGTCGATTTCTGCGGTGGAGTCGGCCGTGCGCTTGGCCAGCGCCCGCACTTCATCGGCTACCACGGCAAAGCCACGGCCTTGCTCGCCGGCCCGCGCGGCCTCGATGGCGGCGTTCAGGGCCAGCAGGTTGGTCTGCTCGGCAATCGAGCGAATGGTGCCGAGGATCGACTGGATGGCATTGCTGTCACGCTCCAGTTGCTGGATCGACTGCGCCGACTGCTCGATTTCCTGGCTCAGGCGGTCAACGCTGTGGACCGCCGCATCGATCTGCTGCTGACCTTCACGGGCCTGTTGCTGGCCGCTGTCCGCAGACTGGGCCGCCTGGCTGCACGAGCGCGCCACTTCGTTGGCGGTGGCAACCATCTCGTGGAAGGCGGTGGACACCATGTCCACGGCCTCGCGCTGGCGGCCGGCCGCTTCGGCCATGTTGCTGGACACCTGGGTCGAGCTGTGCGAGGTGCTGAGGATCTTGCTGGCCGCCGCACCGATATGCTGGATCAGGCTGCGAATGGCACCGAGGAACTGGTTGAACCAGTTGGCCAGCTGGGCGGTTTCGTCGCGGCCTCGAATTTCCAGGCTGCGGGTCAGGTCGCCCTCACCCTGGGCAATGTCTTCCAGCCCGTTGGTGACGCTGTTGATCGGGCGCACGATCAGTTTGGCGAAGGCGGCGCCGACCACGGCGAACAGGGCGGCCAGGACCAAGGCGACCACGCCGATCAGCCAGGTCAGGCGGGTAGTGGTCTGCATCACTTCGCCTTGCTCGATCAGGCCGATGAAGGTCCAGCCCAGGCGCTCGTCGGGGTAGACGTTGGCCATGTAGCGCACACCATTGAGCTCGACTTCGACCAGGCCCTTGCCGGCCTTGGCCAACTCGGCATAGCCGTCGCCAAAACTGGCCAGTTGCTTGAAGTTGTGGCTGGCGTCGCGTGGGTCGACCATCACGTTGCCATTGCTTTCCACCAGCATCAGGAAGCCGCTCTCGCCCAGCTTGATCTGCTTGACGATCTCGGTCAGGCCTTTGAGCGAAACGTCGATGTTGACCACACCGCCGGGGTTGCCCAACTGGTTGGCTACCGTGCGCACGGTACTGATGAGCACCGCGTCATCGGCAGCCCAGTAATAGGCGCCGGTGCGCACGGTCTTGCCCGGGTTGGCCATGGCCAATTGGTACCACGGCCGTGTGCGTGGGTCGTAGTTGACGAACTTCTGCCCGGCTGGCCAGCCGATGTAACCGCCGTCATTGACGCCGTAGGACACGTAGGCATAGTTGGGGTGCGAATCTGCCAGGCGGGTGAAGAAGTCCAGCACTTGCTTGTCCTGATCGCCCAGCTCGTAGGACGGGTTGGCACTCAGGAACTTGTTCAGGTTGCTGCCTGTGGCGGCCACCATCGGTTGCGCGGCCAGGTACTCGACGTTCTGGTTGATGCCCTGGAAGAAGATGTTCATCGCGTTGCTGACCTGGCGGATTTCCCGGCTGCTGCCGTCAAGGAATCCATCGCGGGCTTCGCCACGCAGGTTAAGGACCACCAGGGTGGCCACCAGCACGATGGGCAAACCGGCGATGACCGCGAATGCCCAGGTCAGTTTCTGTTTGATGCTCATCGACGCTCCCGGAATTGTTGTAGTCGACACACGAGGCAGGTAACCAGTGCATCGGCAGCAGCCGGGTTTTATGTAGCCGAAGCGCCCGTATTTATTGGATAAAGTCGTGATTGGTGACTATTCGGTCGTGTATGGACGCTTTTGGCATACCAAACGCTAGTGGCAGCAGTTGCCAGCAGTGCCATTGGCCAGGTCGCTGAGGATCGGGCAGTCCGGGCGGTCGTCCCCCTGGCAGTGGGATACCAGCTCGCCAAGGGTGTTGCGCAGGCTGACCAGTTCCTCGATGCGCCGGTTCAGTTCATCGATATGCTGCATCGCCAAGGCCTTCACATCGGCGCTGGCCCGCTGGCGGTCTTGCCACAGCGTCAGCAGCTTGCCCACTTCTTCCAGGGAAAACCCCAGGTCGCGGGAGCGCTTGATGAACGCTAGGCTGTGCAAGTCCTCGTCCCGGTACAGGCGGTAGCCATTGTCGCTGCGCGTGGCCGGCTTGAGCAGGCCGATGGACTCGTAGTAACGGATCATCTTGGTGCTGAGCCCGCTGCGGCGGGCGGCCTGGCCAATGTTCATTTTGCCTCCTGGGGGGCGCGGGCGGGTTTCCAGGCCTTTAGCCACAGCGCGTTGCTGACCACGCTGACGCTGGACAAGGCCATGGCGGCGCCCGCCAGTACCGGGTTGAGGTAGCCCAGTGCAGCCAGCGGGATACCGATCAGGTTGTAGATGAATGCCCAGAACAGGTTCTGGCGGATCTTGGCGTAGGTCTTGCGGCTGATTTCCAGGGCAGCGGGCACCAGCCGCGGGTCGCCGCGCATCAAGGTGATGCCGGCTGCCTGCATCGCCACGTCGGTGCCACCCCCCATGGCGATGCCGATGTCGGCGGCGGCCAACGCCGGCGCGTCGTTTATGCCGTCGCCGACCATGGCGACCACGCCAGCCTGCTTGAGGGCCGCCACAGTTGCGGCCTTGTCGGCCGGCAGCACTTCGGCGTGCACATCGTCGATGCCCAAGGCTTCGGCGACCACTTTGGCGCTACCCCGGTTATCGCCAGTCAGCAGATGGCTGCTGATGTGCTGCGCATGCAGGGTGTCGATGGCCTCGGCGGCCCCGGGCTTGAGGCTGTCACCAAAGGCGAACAGGCCCAGCACCTGAGTTTGCTGACCGCGTTCGATCAGCCACGACAGGGTACGCCCCTCGGCTTCCCAGGTGCGTGCCTTGTCGGCCAGGCCGCCGGGCTGCAGCCCGCTTTCATCGAGCAGGCGGCGGTTGCCCAGTGCCAGCTCACGGCCTTCGACACGCCCGGCAATGCCGCGCCCGGTGAGCGACTGGCTGTCGCTGACGCTGGGTACCTGCAGGCCTTGCTCGGCGCAGGCCTGCAGCACCGCCTTGGCCAACGGGTGTTCACTGCCCCGTTGCAGGGCGCCGGCCAGGCGATGCAGGCTGGCGCTGTCGCCGACCAGGGCCTGGCTGTGGACTACCCGCGGGCTGCCCGAGGTCAGGGTACCGGTCTTGTCGAACACCACACGGTTCACCGCATGCGCGCGCTCCAGCGCCTCGGCATCCTTGATGAGGATGCCGTGGCGGGCGGCGACGCCGGTGCCGGCCATGATCGCTGCGGGTGTGGCCAGGCCAAGGGCGCAAGGGCAGGCGATGACCAGCACGGCCACGGCGTTGATCAGGGCGGTTTCCAGCGCCGCGCCAGCCAGCCACCAGCCGAGCAGGGTCAGCAGCGCCAGTACCAGCACGGCGGGGACGAATACCTGGCTGACCCGGTCGACCAGCTTCTGGATCGGCGCCTTGGCGGCCTGCGCGTCTTCCACCAGGCGGATGATGCGCGCCAGCACAGTCTCGGTGCCCAGGGCTTCGGTACGTACCAGCAACCGGCCTTCGCCATTGATGGCGCCACCGGTGACGCTGTCGCCGGGTTGTTTGGGCACTGGCAGGCTCTCGCCGCTGATCAGGGCTTCATCGGCATGGCTGCTGCCATCCTCGACCACGCCATCGACCGGAAAGCGCTCGCCGGGCTTGACCAGCACCAGGTCGCCCAGGCGCAGCTGGGCGATCGCCACATCTTCTTCCCGGTCGCCAACCACGCGCACTGCGCGCTCCGGGCGCAGTGCCTCGAGCGCGCGAATGGCGCTGGCGGTCTGGCGTTTGGCACGGCTTTCCAGGTACTTGCCCAGCAGCACCAGGGCGATTACCACCGCCGAGGCCTCGAAGTACAGGTGCGGGGCCATGCCGGCGGGGGCCTGGGCCCATTCGTAGAGGCTCAGGCCGTAACCAGCGCTGGTCCCCAGGGCAACCAGCAGGTCCATGTTGCCGGCGCCGGCACGCACGGCTTTCCAGGCGGCGATATAAAAGCGGGCGCCGAGAATGAACTGCACAGGGGTGGCCAGCAGGAATTGCGCCCAGGCGGGCAGCATCCAGTGCAGGCCGAATGGCTGCACCAGCATGGGCAGCACTAAAGGCAGCGCCAGCAGCAATGCTGCAGCCACTGCCAGGCGTTCATTACGCAGGCGGCGCTGGGCGGTGGCCTGCTCGTCTATGGCGGCTTGCGGCACGCTGGCGCTGTAGCCGGCCTTGTGTACCGTTTCGATCAGCAGGTTGTCGTCGAGGGCGGCCAGCACTTCAAGGTGGGCACGTTCATTGGCCAGGTTGACACTAACCCGCTCCACCCCGGGCACTTTGCCAAGGGCCCGCTCCACGCGGCCCACGCAACTGGCGCAGGTCATGCCGCCGATCTGCAGTTCCAGCGTGCGCGTGGGCACGCCGTAGCCGGCTTCGCGTACCGCATCGACCAAGGCTGGCAGGCGGTCGGCCGGGGCCTGGACACGGGCTTTTTCAGTGGTGAGGTTGACGCTGACGTGTTCAGCGCCGCTGACCTTGCGCAGTGCGCGCTCGACCCGGCCAGCACAGCTGGCGCAGGTCATGCCGGAGATCGGCAGGTCATAGGTGGTGGCTGCGGGCATGGCTCTCCTCCTTGGACAGGGCTCCAGCATCAACCTTGCCATGCAGGGAAGGTCAATAGCCTAGATCGGCGCGCTTCAATTCCAGCCCATATTGACCCATGGTGATGCGATATTTGTTGATCTGGCCCGCCTGCAGGTTCAAACGTGTGCTGCGTTGGTCCTCGATGCCTGGCGCGCAACCCGGGGTTTGCCCAGGCAACCGGCGCAGGCGCACATCGACCGGGCCAGGCGGCAGGTTGAACGAGGTGGATTGCTCCTGAAACACCCGCCCGGAAAGCTGATCATTGAGGTACACCCCGATTTCACAGCTGGTAGCCACTTCCAGGCGCTCCCGGGAAATGATCAGTACGCTGTAGGCCGAGTTGTCCTCTGCGCTGGCCGGTGGCACCACAGCCAGTGCGCTGACCAACCCGACGACGCCCAATGATGCCCTGAACATGAAAAATCTCCTGCTTGGCTGATCGTCAAAGGCGCAGCTTGGCCGACGCGCGTGCGGATTTCCACCCCAGCTGTTCCACACGGCACTTGACCTTGCCCTGATGGCAAGCTTGAAACTTGTGGAAAACCTGAAGGAGGCAACCCTATGCAAGTGTTCAATGTACAAGGCATGACCTGTGGCCACTGTGTAAAGGCCGTGACGCGGGCAGTGCAGCAGCTGGATGCGTCCGCCAAGGTAGAAGTCGACCTGGCGGCCAAGCAGGTGCGAGTGCAGAGTGAGTTGGTGCAGGAGCAGGTTCTGGCGGCCATCCGCGAGGAAGGGTATCAGGCTGAGGTGGGGTAACAGGGTGTCGACCCGGGTTCAGGGTTGAGGCCCTGACGGTGGTGCCGCTGTGCGGCCCATCGCGACAGGGCCTAGGTTTGTTGCAAATGTTTTCACATTCCTAGGGGCGACAGCAGGTAGAATCATCTACTTGCTTAGCCTGCTATGGATTCCTGATGAACCTGCGAATGGTGCTCATCCTGGGCGCACTCAGTGCGTTCGGGCCCTTGGCGATCGACTTCTACCTGCCGGCCTTCCCGGCCATGGCGCAGGCGTTCGCCACCGACGAAAAACACGTCCAGGCCACATTGGCCGCCTATTTCCTTGGCTTGTCCATCGGCCAGTTGGCTTACGGCCCAGTGGCTGACCGTTTCGGCCGGCGCAAACCGCTGATGTTTGGCGTGACCGTGTTCACCCTGGCGTCGCTGGCCTGTGCCTATGCCCCCAACCTCGACACCCTGGTGCTGGCACGCTTCGTCCAGGCCCTTGGCGGTTGTGCGGGCATGGTGCTGTCGCGGGCCATCGTCAGCGACAAGTGCGACCCGGTCGCCTCGGCCAAGGTGTTCTCGCAGTTGATGCTGGTCATGGGCCTGGCCCCGATCCTGGCGCCGATGCTGGGTGGGGTGCTGGTGAATGTGGCCGGCTGGCAATCGATTTTCCTTACCCTGGGCCTGTTCAGTGCCGCTTGCCTGTTGGCGGTAAGCCTGGGGTTGCCGGAGAGCATGCCTGAGGACATGCCGCGCCAGCCCTTGTCCGGCGCTTTGCGCCAGTACCTGCGCCTGCTGGCAGACCGGGTGTTCCTCGGCCATGCGGTGACGGGCGGTATCGCCATTGCCGGCATGTTCGCCTATATCGCCGGTTCACCTTTCGTGTTCATCAAACTGTATGGCGTGCCAGCCGAGCACTATGGCTGGCTGTTTGGTGCCAACGCAGCGGGCTTTATCCTGGTGGCGCAGGTGAACGCCCGCTTGCTGGCCAAGCGCGGGCCGGCCTTCCTGCTGGCCCGTGCCGTGTGGTTGTACCTGGGGGCCGGGCTGGCGCTGCTCGCGGTGGCGGCGTGGCGGCCGACCGCGTTGTGGCCGCTGCTGGTGCCGTTGTTCGTCTGCATTGCCAGCCTCGGTTGCATCATCCCCAATGCCTCGGCTTGCGCCATGAGCGGCCAGGGCGCGCGTGCCGGCAGTGCCTCGGCGCTGATGGGCTGTGTCCAGTTCAGCGTGGCGGCGGGCGCAGCGGCGCTGGTGGGGCTGCTGCACGATGGCAGTGCCGTGCCGATGGCCCTGGTGATCTGCCTTTGCGGTGTATTGGCAGTCAGTGCCGCGGTACTGACCCGCCGTTTGCAGGCCAGGGTTCGCACTTGAGCGGGTGCGGGGCGCGCAGGCGGGTTTCCAGCGTGGCGACAAAGGCCCGTGCCTCGGCCTCGCTGCGGAACCCGACCACATGCTGATCGAGCTGGACCTGCCAGGGGCAGGCGGGGTTTCGGCGTGAAGCGCTGACGACAATTTTCATCGCGGCTTACCTCCAGAAGGGAGCGGCATCAGTTTAGCGCTGCTGTTCTCGTCTGCCATGCGCTGGGTCAGTGTCCTGACTGGCGGTGCCTGATTGTGTGTTTGCCGGTTGCGCTGCAATGCCTGCAAGGCCGGGAAACGTTCGCTTTAGTTTGCGCTACTTGTAGTACCTGGCTGTCGGCTACGTCCGAACGTGCCGAAGGTTTTTTTCCTGCTGAGTTAACAAGCCCCCTGTCTCAACGGGCCGAAAACGCCTACGCGCAGGGTTTTCGCCGGTCGCGTCGGTCCTGTTCCCGCCTTGCAATGGGTAGGTATACCCAGTGGCTTTTTTACGAGGACTGGGCGGTGTGGGGCTGCCAGATTGGGCATTTCTGCGGCTTATACTGGCGATCCAGGCCAGTGCCAGCGAGAGGTGCTTCCCTGCCAGGGTTGGCCATCGCATCCACACAGTGAACTTGCAGGGAGTTACAGGGACATGAACGCAGTCAGCAGTATCAGCCAGATCGCCAGCCTGATGGCAGACCCCAAGCGCAGTGCCATGTTGTGGGCATTGATCGACGGTACGCCGCGCCTGGCCAACGAGCTTGCGATGATGACCGGCCTGACCTCGTCGTCGGCTTGCGCGCACTTGTCGTTGCTGTCATCGGCTGGGCTGCTGAGGCATGAAGCCCGTGGCCGCAAACGCTATTTTCGCCTGGCTACCCCGCAGGTCGGGGCGGCGGTAGAGGCGCTGGCCAGCGTGCAACTGGAAAGCGCCAGGGGGGAGCGGGCCAAGGCGCCGATGTCACCGCTGCCCATGTCGCTGCGCCGGGCGCGTCGCTGTGGGGATCACCTGGGGGGCGAGCTGGCCAGTGAGCTATACCACCGCATGGTGGTCGCGGGCTGGCTGGAAGGCAGTGGCCGCCTGTTGATGGTCAGCGATGAAGGGCGGGCGCAGCTGGCCCTGGTAGGGGTGTACATCGATGCCTTGGCGCCGCACCAGCAGCGCGGCTGCGTGATCTGCCGCTGTACCGAGTGGAACGACCAGGCGCCGCACCTGGGGGGCGTGTTGGGCCAGGCCCTGTTCAGGCTGTTCCTGCAATCTGGCTGGATGCGCGAGGCCGAGGACACGCGGGCATTGCATATCTCGGCGCTGGGCATCCAGCAGATCAACCGCATAGCCCGCGTTGCCACCTTGCAGGTGGGTTGAGCCGCGCGTCAGGCAAGCCTGGCGTCCAGGCTGTTCTGGGCCAGGCGGCGGGCCTGGTCTTCGGTCATGCCCAGGTGAGTGTGCAGGGCGTGGAAGTTTTCCGTGACGTAGCCGCCGAAGTACGCCGGGTCGTCCGAGTTCACCGTGACTTTCACGCCACGCTCGAGCATGTCGAGGATGTTGTGCTGGCTCATGTGGTCGAACACGCAGAGCTTGATGTTGGACAGCGGGCACACGGTCAACGGGATCTGTTCGTCGATGATGCGCTGCATCAGCCGCTCGTCTTCGATGGCGCGTACGCCGTGGTCGATTCGCTTGATCTGCAGCAGGTCCAGCGCCTCCCAGATGTACTCGGGCGGGCCTTCTTCGCCAGCGTGGGCGACGGCAACCAGGCCTTCGCTCCGCGCGCGGTCGAATACACGCTGGAACTTGCTGGGTGGGTGGCCCATTTCCGAGCTGTCCAGGCCAACGGCAATGAACGCATCGCGGAAGGGCAGCGCCTGGTCGAGGGTTTTTTGCGCCTCCTCTTCACTCAGGTGGCGCAGGAAGCTCAGGATAAGGCCACTGCTGATGCCCAACTGCTCGCGGCCATCCTTGAGCGCCTGGTTGATACCGTTGAGCACCACTTCAAAGGGGATACCCCGGTCGGTGTGGGTTTGCGGGTCGTAGAACGGCTCGGTATGGATCACGTTCTGCGCCTTGCAGCGCTGCAGGTAGGCCCAGGTCAGGTCATAGAAGTCCTGCTCTGTGCGCAATACATCGGCGCCCTGGTAATACAGGTCCAGGAACTCCTGGAGGTTGTTGAAGGCATAGGCCCCGCGCAGGGTTTCCACATCGGCCCATGGCAGGGCGATCTTGTTGCGCTCGGCCAGGGCGAACAGCAGCTCAGGCTCCAGCGAGCCTTCGAGGTGCAGGTGCAGCTCCGCCTTGGGCAGGGCGTTCAACCAGTCATACATAAGGGCATATCTCGATCAGGTACGGTTGCCGGCATTCTACAGGGGCTGGCCGGGTATTGCGCCCGGCCGGGCTGCGACCTGATGAATCACCAGGTCAGGGTTTCGCCTTTGTAATTGATGAAGCGCAGGCCGCCTGTACCGCTTTGCGCCTTGATTTGTTCAAGCATGCCGCGGGTGCTGGTGAGCACGTCGATCTCTGCGTGCTCGCCACCCATGTCGGTCTTCACCCAGCCAGGGTGCATGGCCAGAACGCACAGGTCGGGGCGTTGTTGTTCGACGACGAAGCTGTTGATCATCGAATTCAACGCCGCCTTGCTGGCTTTGTACAAGCAGAGTTCGCCGCCGTCGGGGACAGTGACGCTGCCCAGGACCGAACTCATGAAGGCCAGCACGCCACTGCCGTTGCGAACTTGGCCGACCAGACGGCGGGCGACGCGAATCGGGGCCACGGCATTGGTCATGAACAGGTCGCCGATGGCGTCTTTGTGCACGCTTTCAAGGTCTTGCGGCAGTGGGCCCATGACCCCGGCGTTGACGAATACCAGGTCGAATACCTGGCCTTGCAGGCGTTGCTTCAGGCCATCGAGCTGGGCGGTGTCGTTCATTTCCAGTTGCTTGATGTGCACACCAGGCACAGCTGCCAGGGCTCCGGGCTGCTGAGGGTTGCGGACGGTGGCGGTAATGCTCCAGCCGTCTTCCTGCAGGCGTTGCACCAGGCCCAGGCCGAGCCCGCGCGAGGCGCCGATGATAAGTGCGTGCTTTGCGTCAGCCATGGGGCGCTCCTTGTTGGTTTTTCGGATGGAGGTGGTTAAAAAATGTGCAGCAGCGGTAAACCCCGTGCCGCTGGGGGCTTTGCACGGTGGCGCACGGGTTATCCACAGGCTGCTCCACAGTTAATGTGTGAAACACGGGCTGACCCTGCCGGTTGTGGCGGGTGTGAGGCTGGGGATAACCTGAATTCATTCAATGCCTTGAGCCTGCCGATAGTGCCGATCAAATAATGATCAAAGCGCTACAGGCCATGCCTGCTCTGGCTTGCAGCATGATGCCCCAAGCTTATCCACAGGCACGCCCACAGCAGTTGTGGGCAGATTCAGCGCGCTTGCAGCAGTATACGCCCGCGGCTAAGGTCGGCCAGTTGCTGCTGCAACGCTGCGAGGTGGGCTTCACCCAGAGCGATCAACAGGTCCACGCCATTGGCTGTGAACTGCTCGTCGAGCACCAGCCCATCGACCTCGGCCAGGCGCAGTTTTACCAGTGCCAGTTCGCTGAAGCTGCAACTGCAGGCGAACTCGCTGCGCTGCACCAGCAGCCGCTTGGGGGCCTGTTGCAGGCATTTGTTGGCGCCCCCACCGTAGGCCCTGGCCAGGCCGCCCGTACCCAGCTGGATACCACCGTACCAGCGAATCACCAGGACCACGACCTGATCGCAGTCCTGCGCCTCGATCGCGGCCAGGATGGGCCGCCCGGCAGTGCCACCGGGTTCGCCGTCGTCGCTGCTGCGGTACTGCGCGCCGAGCTTCCAGGCCCAGCAGTTATGGGTGGCGGCCAGGTCGCTGTGGCGTTCGATGAAGCTCATCGCTTCGGCGGCACTGGTGATCGGCCCGGCCAGGGTGATGAAGCGGCTTTTACGGATTTCCTCGCGGTATTCGCAGAGGTCGAGCAGGGTAGAGGGCATAAATGTGGGTCAGGCAGCCGGCTTGATGCCGCAGCCCTTGAGAATGATGTGGATAAGGTTGTTGCTCGCTTCTTCCATGTCTTGCTTGGTCAGGCGGCTACGGCCGGTAACCTGGCAGATCTGGGTGGCGAAATCGGCATAGTGCTGGGTGCTGCCCCATAGCAGGAATATCAGATGCACGGGGTCTACCCGGTCCATCTTGCCGGCATCCATCCACGCCTCGAATACGGCGGCGCGGCCACGGAACCATTCGCGGTAGTCGGCACTGAAGTACTCGGTCAGGCAGGTGCCGCCGCTGATCACTTCCATGGCGAAAATACGCGATGCCTGGGGGTTGCGCCGCGAGAACTCCATCTTGGTGCGAATGTACTGGCTCAGTGCTGCACCGGGGTCGTCCTCGACGCTCAGGGCGTTGAAGGTGCTGTCCCACAGCTCGATGATGTTGCTGAGCACGGCAATGTAGAGGCCCAGCTTGTTGGTAAAGTAATAATGCAGGTTGGCCTTGGGCAAGCCTGCCTTCAGCGCAATGGTGTTCATGCTGGTGCCCTTGAAGCCATGGCGGGCAAACTCGTCTTCGGCGGCCTGGATAATGGCCTGTTCGTTCTTCTGGCGGATGCGGCCCGCGGGCTTGCCCGAGGCGGATAGGCGATGCGCAGGGACTTCTAGGGTCATGGACGATTCCGTACGGGTCAGTGGCTGCGGCTGTCGGACAAGATTACCTGCCTGTGCCAAGGTGACAAGCGTTTGCGGCAGAGACAGGCATCAGCGTGTCGCAGCTAGGCTGTCGAGAAAGCTTTCCAGAACCAGGTTGGGTCGCCTGCCTTTGCGTGTCACCCAGCTCAGGCTCAGGTCGTAGAAGCGCTCGCGCGGTTTGAGTGCCCGCAAGCGGCCCTGCTGGACCCAGAACGTGGCGTAGTGGTCGGGCAGGTAACCGATGTAGCGCCCGGTAAGGATGAGAAACGCCATGCCCTCCCGGTCCGAAGCACTGGCCGTGCAGTGCAGCGCCTGGTAATGCGCCTGGATTTCGGCCGGCAGGCGGAACGTGGGGGTGATGGCTTCCTGGCTGTTGAGGCGCTCGTCGTCGATCTGCTGGTCGTCGGCATAGAACAGTGGGTGACCGACCGCGCAGTACAGCAAGGAACGCTCGCTGTACAACGGTTGATATTCCAGGCCCGAAAGCGGGCTGGTCTGTGGCACCACGCCTACATGCAGGCTGCCGTCGAGCACGCCGTGTTCGACCTGGCTGGGCGCGATCATGCGGATCTGGATGCGCACATCGGGGCCACGGTCCTTGAGTTCGGCCAGGGCATGGGTGATGCGCATGTGCGGCAGGGTGACCAGGTTATCGGTCAGGCCGATGTTCAGCTCGCCGCGCAGATGCTGGTGCAGGCCATTGACCTCGGTACGGAAGCTTTCCAGTGCGCTGAGCAGTTGCAGGGCTGAATGGTAGACCTCGCGGCCTTCCTCGGTCAGCGAGAAACCGGCGCGGCCGCGCTGGCACAGGCGCAGCCCCAGGCGTTGCTCGAGGTCGTTCATTTGCTGGCTGATGGCCGAGCGGCCGATGCCCAGCACGTTCTCGGCGGCCGAAAAACCACCGCATTCGACTACGCTGCGGTAGATCTTCAGCAGGCGGATGTCGAAGTCGCTGACCTGCGCAAGTGGATCGGGGCGTCGGCTCATTAGTTTAGTAGCGGCCTGTGTAAAGATTAGAAATGTAGGCTTTTTCAGACTCTATCCGCGTGCCAACTTAGCTGCAACCACATCCATCGTTGCCTGATCGTCTTTCGAGGAACCACCGATGAACATGCCTGAAACCGCCCCCGTGGGTATCGCCAGCCAGCTCAAGCTTGACGCCCACTGGATGCCGTACACGGCCAACCGCAACTTCCAGCGGGACCCGCGCCTGATCGTGGCGGCCGATGGCAACCACCTGGTCGATGACCAGGGGCGCAGGATCTTTGACGCGCTTTCCGGCCTGTGGACCTGCGGCGCCGGGCACACCCGCAAGGAAATCACCGACGCGGTGACCCGCCAGTTGGGCACGCTCGATTACTCCCCGGCGTTCCAGTTCGGCCACCCATTGTCGTTCCAGCTGGCGGAAAAGATCGCCGACCTGGTGCCAGGTAACCTGAACCACGTCTTCTATACCAACTCGGGCTCCGAGTGCGCCGACACGGCGCTGAAGATGGTGCGGGCCTACTGGCGCCTGAAAGGCCAGGCGACCAAGACCAAGATCATCGGCCGTGCCCGTGGCTACCACGGCGTGAACATCGCCGGCACCAGCCTGGGTGGGGTCAATGGAAACCGCAAGATGTTCGGCCAACTGCTGGATGTCGACCACCTGCCTCATACCGTATTGCCGGTGAACGCGTTCTCCAAAGGCATGCCCGAAGAGGGTGGCATCGCCCTTGCCGAAGAAATGCTCAAACTGATCGAGCTGCACGACGCGTCCAATATCGCCGCGGTGATCGTCGAGCCCATGGCCGGTTCCGCCGGTGTGCTGCCGCCGCCGAAGGGCTACCTCAAGCGCCTGCGTGAAATCTGCACCCAGCACAACATTCTGCTGATCTTCGACGAAGTGATTACCGGCTTCGGCCGCATGGGCGCCATGACCGGCTCGCAGGCCTTCGGCGTAACCCCGGACCTGATGTGCATCGCCAAGCAGGTGACCAACGGCGCCATTCCGATGGGCGCGGTGATTGCCAGCAGCGAGATCTACCAGACCTTCATGGACCAGCCAACGCCAGAGTACGCAGTGGAGTTCCCGCACGGTTATACCTACTCGGCCCACCCGGTGGCCTGTGCCGCGGGTATCGCTGCCTTGGACCTGCTGCAGAAGGAAAACCTGGTGCAGGCCTCCGCCGAGCTGGCACCGCACTTCGAAAAGCTGCTGCACGGCGTGAAGGGCACCAAGAACGTCGTCGATATCCGTAACTATGGCCTGGCTGGCGCGATCCAGATCGCCGCCCGTGACGGTGATGCCATTGTTCGCCCTTACGAAGCGGCGATGAAACTGTGGCGCGCGGGCTTCTATGTACGTTTTGGTGGCGACACCTTGCAGTTCGGTCCAACCTTCAACACCCAGCCGCATGAACTGGACCGCCTGTTCGACGCTGTCGGCGAAACCCTGAACCTGATCGACTGATCTTTCTGATTTTGCTGCGCGGCGCGTGCGCAGACGCGCGCCGGCCTCTACTTTTCTTCATCTGGAGTTTTGCATGAGCATTGTTCAGCACCTGATTCACGGCGAGCTGGTTACCAAGGGTGAGCGCACCGCCGATGTCTTCAACCCATCCACCGGCCAGGCCGTGCGCAAAGTCGAGCTGGCCAGCCGCGCGACCGTGCAGGAAGCAATCGATTCGGCCAAGGCGGCGTTCCCAGCTTGGCGCAATACGCCACCGGCCAAGCGGGCTCAGGTGATGTTCCGCTTCAAGCAACTGCTGGAGCAGAATGAAGCGCGCATTTCGCAAATGATCAGCGAAGAGCATGGCAAGACGCTGGAAGACGCCGCTGGCGAACTGAAGCGTGGTATCGAGAACGTCGAGTTTGCCTGCGCCGCGCCTGAGGTGCTCAAAGGCGAGTACAGCCGCAACGTGGGCCCGAACATCGATGCCTGGTCTGATTTCCAGCCTTTGGGTGTGGTTGCCGGTATTACGCCGTTCAACTTCCCGGCCATGGTGCCGCTGTGGATGTACCCGCTGGCGATTGCCTGTGGTAACGCCTTCATTCTCAAGCCGTCCGAACGTGACCCTAGCTCAACCCTGTTCATCGCCCAGTTGCTGCTGGAGGCCGGTCTGCCGAAGGGCATCCTCAACGTGGTGCACGGTGACAAGGAAGCGGTGGATGCGTTGATCGAAGCGCCGGAAGTAAAAGCGCTCAGTTTTGTGGGCTCTACGCCGATTGCCGAGTACATCTATGCCGAGGGCACCAAGCGCGGCAAGCGTGTGCAAGCCCTGGGTGGTGCCAAGAACCATGCGGTACTGATGCCGGACGCCGACCTGGATAACGCGGTCAGCGCACTGATGGGGGCGGCCTACGGTTCGTGTGGCGAGCGCTGCATGGCCATTTCGGTGGCGGTGTGCGTGGGTGACCAGGTGGCTGATGCGCTGATCGCCAAGCTGCAACCGCAGATCAAAGCCTTGAAGATCGGTGCAGGCACCTCGTGCGGTCTGGACATGGGGCCATTGGTCACTGCCGCTGCGCGTGACAAGGTGGTGGGCTACATCGATGAGGGCGTTGCAGCGGGGGCCGAGCTGGTGGTGGATGGCCGTGGCTTCCGAGTGGCCGGGAATGAAGATGGCTACTTCGTGGGCGGTACCTTGTTCGACAAGGTCACGCCAGAGATGCGTATCTATAAAGAAGAGATTTTCGGCCCGGTATTGTGCGTCGTGCGGGTCAACAGCCTGGAACAGGCCATGCAACTGATCAACGATCATGAATATGGCAACGGCACCTGCATCTTCACCCGTGACGGTGAGGCCGCGCGTTTGTTCTGCGACGAAATCGAAGTGGGCATGGTGGGGGTCAACGTTCCGCTGCCGGTGCCGGTGGCGTATCACAGCTTTGGTGGCTGGAAACGTTCGTTGTTCGGTGACCTGCATGCGTACGGGCCGGACGGGGTGCGCTTCTATACCCGTCGCAAGGCTATTACCCAGCGTTGGCCGCAGCGGGCCAGCCATGAAGCATCGCAGTTTGCGTTCCCAAGCTTGTAAGGGGTGAGGGGAGCGGGGAGGCCGATAGGCCTCCCCGTTTTGCTTTTTAGGGTTTTCTTGAAATTAAAGGTTGACGCCCTCTCGAATCCCCTTATAATGCGCCCCACTTCCAGCGACAACGGAACGACAAACTCCTTG